>CANNEW010000054.1 GCA_947503685.1 Comamonadaceae bacterium
ACCTGCTCGCCTTGCAAGCCCACCGGACTGGCGCGGTATCGGCAATGGATGGCGGCAGCTTTGTGGTGGACCCCTGGAGTAAACCGGCGGGCGAGACCCTGCAAGGCGACGGCATCACCCAAATACTGGAAGGCGGTCCAGTTTTTGAGCGCGCCGGTGTGGGCTTTTCGCATGTGCGCGGGCCGCGTCTGCCGCCTAGCGCCACCCAGCACCGGCCCGAGCTGGCGGGCTCGGGTTTTGAGGCCATCGGCGTGTCACTGGTGTTTCACCCGCGCAATCCTTATGCGCCCACCGTACATATGAATGTGCGCATGCTGGCCGCCAAAGCGCCCGACGGCAGTCCGGTTTGCTGGTTTGGCGGCGGCATGGACTTGACGCCGATTTACGGTTTTGAAGAAGACGCAGTGCATTTTCACCAAAGCTGCAAAACCGCTTTAGACCCTTTTGGCGCCGACAAATACCCGCGCTTTAAAACTTGGTGCGACGAGTATTTTTTCCTGAAACACCGCAACGAGCCGCGCGGCATAGGCGGTGTTTTTTTTGACGATTTTTCCGAGCTGGGCCAAGACGGCAGCTTTGCCATGTTGCGCGCGCTGGCCGATGCTTTTGTGCAGGCCTATTTCCCGATTGTGCAGCGACGCAAAGACATGGCTTACACCGAGCGCGAGCGCGCTTTTCAGCTGTACCGGCGCGGGCGCTATGTGGAGTTCAACCTGGTCTGGGATCGGGGGACGCATTTCGGCTTGCAATCGGGTGGGCGCACCGAGTCCATTCTCTTGTCCATGCCGCCACAAGCAAGCTGGTCCTACCAGCACCAGCCGCAAGTGGGTAGCCCGGAAGCGGCTTTGTACCAGCAATTTTTGGTGCGGCGGGACTGGGTTTGAGCGCAGCCGAGCGCATCGGCGTTTTCGGCGGCGCCTTTGACCCGCCGCATACCGGGCACCTGGCGCTGGCCAGAGCGGCGCTCGCGCAGTTGGATTTAACCCAGTTGCGCATCGTGCCCACCGGGCAGGCCTGGCACAAAGCGCGCGACCTCTCCGAGGCCGCCTACCGCTTGGAAATGTGCCGCTTGCTGTTTGCGCCGTTGGCCGATGTAGTGGTCGATGACTGCGAAATACGCCGCGGCGGGCCGAGCTATACCGTGGACACTTTGGCGGTCTTGCATGCGCAACGGCCTGGCGCCCGGCTCATGCTTTTGATAGGTCAGGACCAGGCGGCGGGCTTGCCTCAGTGGCACCGGGCCGACGAATTGGCCCGGCTAGCTATAATTTGGGTCGCTGTTCGTCCCGATGCGACGGGCCAAGTGGCCCCTTTGGACCCTGACTTGCGCACCCGATTTTCTTTGCATACCCTGCCCATGGCGGTCCAAGCCGTCAGTTCCACCGACATTCGCGAGCGCATTGCCCGCGGCCAAGCCACCCAAACCTTGTTAACCGAGCCGCTCGCACGCTATATTGAGCATCACCACCTTTACCAAACGCCCTGATGACCACTTCCCCTGCCAACAAGAAAAACGATATCCAAAAACTACAGCGCGCCATCGTCGATGGCCTGGAGGACGTGAAGGCGCAGGACATACGGGTGTTTGATACCGAGGAACTTTCGGCCTTGTTTGAGCGGGTCATCATAGCCTCGGGCACGTCCAACCGCCAAACCAAGGCGCTGGCCGCCAGCGTGCGCGATGCGGTGCGCGAAGCAGGTTTTTCCAAGCCGCGTATCGAGGGCGAAGGCAATGGCGAATGGATTATTGTGGACTGCGGCCAGGCGGTGGTGCACATCATGCAACCGAGTTTTCGCCAGTACTACAACCTGGAAGAGTTGTGGGGTGAAAAGCCGGTGCGTCTGAAGCTGGGAGTGGCCAAACCGGCGGCGGCGCCCAAAGTGGTCGTCGAAGCGGCTAAGCCCAAGGCGCCAGCCACCTTGCGCCGCTCCAACGCGGCCAAAATCGGTGTAGCCGAGGCCTTTCCCTCTAAAGCCCAAGTGCGCAAAAACGAAGAAGCCGCTGCCAAGGCCGCCAAGAAGAGCGCTGTGGCCAAATCGCCAGCGCGCAAGACCGCGGCATCTGCTGCGGCGCCCAAGCCCGCGGCCAAGACGACCGTTCGCACCGTAAGCAAAGTGATCGTGCCAGCGAGCAGCACGCGCGCCAAACCCGCCGCCAAGAAAGCCGCGCCTAAGCGGCCAGCGGCCAAGCCCGCGCGCAAGGGCTGACGCGCCGGTGCGCCTGTACATCGTCGCGGTAGGGCAGCGGGTGCCCGGTTGGGCGCAAACGGCCTGGGACGATTACGCCAAGCGCTTCCCGCATGAAATCCGCATCGAGCTCAAAGCCGTCAAAACCGAGCCGCGCGGCTCCAAGACCCTGGACACTTTGTATGCCGCTGAACGTGGGCGCATTGAAGCGGCGATCCCCAAGGGCACGCGCATCGTGGTGCTGGACGAACGCGGTAGCGCCTTGAGCACGCTGGCCCTGGCGCAGCGCCTGAATGATTGGCAAACCAGCGGTGGCGACGTGGCACTGGTCATTGGCGGGCCCGACGGCCTGGAGCCGGCTTTTCGGGCAAGCGCGCATGAGCGCATACGCTTGTCCGACCTGACACTTCCGCACGCCATGGCGCGTGTGTTGTTGATAGAGCAGCTGTACCGTGCCTGGTCGGTCAATGCCAATCACCCCTACCATCGGGAATAAGTTCTTAATTTGGCTTTTGCTACACACCGCGCGCCATGAAACCGTCTTTTATTTACCTCGCCTCGCAAAGCCCCCGGCGCAGCCAGTTGCTAGAGCAATTGGGTGTGGCGCACCAGCTACTGTTGCCAGGCACCGATGAGGACAGCGAGGCGCTGGAAGTCGTTTTAGCGGGCGAACTACCGCGCGACTATGTGCAGCGCGTCACGGCTTTGAAGCTGCAGGCTGCCCTGGCGCGTTTGCAGCGGCTGGGTTTGCCGGACGCGCCGGTGCTGTGCGCGGACACGACTGTTGCCCTCGGGTCTGCAATTTTCGGCAAACCCGCAGATGGGCAAGATGCACAGCGCATGCTAAAGCAGTTGTCTGGCCGCACGCACCAGGTGTTTACCGCGGTTGCTCTGGGCTGGAGCGGGCGGGTGGAGCAGGCTTGTAGCGCGTCCGATGTGGTGTTTACTGCTTTGCAGCCGGAGGCGATTGCTCGCTACGCAGCCACTGGCGAGCCTATGGGCAAAGCCGGCGCCTATGCGGTGCAGGGCAGGGCGGCAGCATTTATCGCAAGGATTGAAGGCAGTTATTCTGGCATCATGGGTTTGCCCTTGTTTGAAACCGCACAGCTGCTGCGCACCATGGGCGCTGGGGAATAAAGCGATGCAACAGGATATTTTGGTTAACTGGTCCCCGCAGGAAACGCGGGTTGCCCTTATTGAGCATGGCGCGGTGCAAGAGCTGCATGTGGAGCGCACGCTCGAGCGCGGCTTGGTGGGCAATGTTTATATCGGCAAGGTCTCGCGGGTGTTGCCGGGTATGCAGTCAGCGTTTATCGACATCGGGCTGGAGCGTGCCGCGTTTTTGCATGTGGCCGACGTATGGCACAAACCCGCCGAAGGCGAGACACTGAGCGCTGCGCGCGCCAGCCAGGCGCAGGTACCCATTGAGCGCCAGGTGTTTGAAGGCCAGGCGCTGATGGTGCAGGTGATTAAAGACCCGATGGGCACCAAAGGCGCGCGCCTCTCCACGCAAATCAGCGTGGCGGGGCGCATGCTGGTGTTTTTGCCGCAGGATGACCATATCGGCGTGTCGCAAAAAATTTCACTGGAACAGCGCGAAGCCTTGCGTAGGCGCGTGCAGGAATTGGCCGGTGAGGCCGGTGGCGGCTTTATTTTGCGCACCAATGCAGAAGATGCCAGTGATTCTGAAATCGGTGATGACATCGCGTATTTGCGCAAAGCCTGGGCACGCATCAAGGAAGCCGGCCAGCGCTTGCCGCCGCCCAGCCTCTTGCACCAGGACTTGAATTTGCTACAGCGCGTGCTGCGCGACTTAGTGGACGAGACCACCCAGACCATTCGCGTAGATTCGCGCGAGCAGTTTGAACTGTTGCATGCTTTCGGTAACGAGTTCATGCCGCAGGCGGCCAAAAAATTGCAGCACTACAAGGGCGAGCGCCCGATATTTGATTTGTATTCGGTCGACGAGGAGATTGCCAAGGCGCTGGGCCGGCGTGTGGATTTGAAGTCTGGCGGCTATTTGATCGTGGACCAAACCGAGGCGCTGACCACCGTGGATGTGAACACCGGTGGCTATGTGGGTGCACGCAATTTTGATGACACGATTTTCAAGACCAATCTGGAAGCGGCGCAGGCCTTGGCGCGGCAACTGCGCCTGCGCAATCTGGGCGGCATCATCGTGGCCGACTTTATTGACATGGCGCGCGAAGAGCACCGCGAGGCAGTGCTGGCGGAGTTTCGCAAACAGTTATCACGCGACCGGGTGAAAACCATGACGGGCGGTTTTTCGCAATTGGGCTTAGTGGAGCTGACGCGCAAACGCACGCGCGAGTCGCTGGCCCATATGCTGTGCGAGCCCTGCCCCTCCTGTCAGGGTAAGGGCATCGTCAAAACTGCGCGCAGTGTGGCCTATGACATCTTCCGAGAAATTTTGCGCGAAGCACGCCAGTTCAATCCACAAGAGTTCCGCGTGGTGGCGGCCCCGCAAGTGGTCGATCTATTGCTCGACGAAGAAAGCCAGCATTTGGCGGGCTTGAGCGAGTTCATCGGCAAGCCGGTGTCGCTGCAAGCCGAGGGCGCCATGGGGCAAGAGCAATACGATATTGTCTTGCTATAAATAAATCGCCAAGCCTGTATGCAGCATTACGCCATATTGACTTACCACCAGATTGAGATGGCGCCCCCGCCTCCCGCAGCGTTTCGCAGCCTGTATGTGGCGCCTGCGTCTTTTGCCAGGCAGATGCGATGGCTTCAAAATTTGGGCTATCGCGGCCTATCCATGCGCGACTTATTGCCCTATTTGCGTGGCGAAAAAGTCGGCAAAGTGCTAGGTCTGACCTTTGACGACGGCTATTGCAATAACCTGCAGTACGCGCTGCCGGTATTGCAGGAGTGCGGGTTTACCGCGACTTGCTATGTGATGAGCCAATTGCTCGGTAAAACCAATGTCTGGGATTTGGAAAACGGCGTGGTGCAAGCGGATTTAATGTCGGCGGCACAGATCAGGCAATGGGCGCAGGCAGGTATGGAAATCGGCGCGCACACCCAAACCCATTGCAAATTGCCACATATGTCAGATGACGATGCGATGCGACAAATTGCGGCCTGCAAGGCGGACTTGGCCGAACTCTTGGGTGAGCCGGTGGCGCATTTTTGCTATCCCTATGGCTTGTACGAAGCGCGACATGCGGTGATGGCCCAAGACGCGGGCTACCAAAGCGCCACCACGACACATCGCGGCAAAGTACAAGCGGGGTCTGATTTGTTTCAATTGCGCCGAATTCCGGTGGTGCGTTCGACCTATATGCCACAGTTTTTGCTCAAACTGCTGACCGGCTATGAAAACGGGAAGAGCGCCTAAACCATGGAAAGCCATGCGCCCAAGGCCGTGAGGCAAAAAGTGGCGATACTTTCGCGCAGCTTTAGCAAAAGCGCTGGTGGTGCGGAAAACTATGCAGTGAATCTGGCCGAACAAGTTGCCGGTGAATTTGAAGTCCATGTGTTTTGCGAACGGTCCGATGGTTCGCACCCGGGTATCGGCATTCACCGCATGGGCCGCACGATCAAGCGGCCGCGCTGGATAGCCTTGTGGTTGTTTGCCTGGTGGTCGTGGCGTCAAACACGACACGGGTTTGCTATCGTGCATTCGCATGAAAACACCTGGCATGGCAATGTGCAGACGGCGCACGTGCGGCCTATGCGCTACAGCTTGTTTGCGCAGGCTACGAATCCTTTAGCTACGGTGTTGGTGTACCTCAAAATTTGCACCAGTGCGCGTTTGCTCGCGCATTTAGCCCTTGAACGCTTGCGCTTTCGTGGCGGTGACAAACGATTGGTGCTTGCGGTTGCGCCCGCCCTAGGCGACATCATTGCATCTACTTACGCCTTGAATGCAAAGCAATTACGGGTAGTGCCGCCGGGGATTCATTTGGCTGGGGCTTCGGCTGTCGGCGGCTCGCCAGCCTTTTCCAAAGTGGATGCGCGCAAAGCCCTCGGTCTGCCGCTTGAGGGCTGGATTCTCTTGCTCGTTGGCCACAATTTTGAGAAAAAAGGGCTTGCCGCAGCATTACGCAGTTTGCCCTTGCTGCCGGCTGATGTGTTCTTGCTGGTGGTGGGGGGTGACGCCGAGCAAGCGGACGCTTGGCGTACGCGCTGTGCACAGCTAGGCCTTGGTAGGCGGGTAGTGTTCGGCGGCTCTTTACCGGATGCTGCACCGGCTTTTGCCGCTGCGGATTGTTTGGTGCATGCCACTTTGGATGATATGTTTCCCTTGGTGGTGTTGGAGGCCATGGCTGCAAGCGTGCCGGTGGTGCTGAGTGTGGCCCCTTACTGCCTTGCTGCCCCTTTGGTGCAGCAGGCCAGCGCAGCTTGGATGTTGCAAGACCCGCACTCCGAACAACAAATCGCCGACGCCGTGGGTGCGCTGCGGGACGACCCGGGTCTGCGTCAGGCGCAGATTGCCCATGCGACCGAATTCGTGCAGAACCATGCATGGCCGCAGATAGGCATGCAGCAGGCGCAGTGGTACCGGAGCTTGATCACGGCCGAAGGGATACACGGTTGACACGGGTACTTGGAGTGAACGCTTGAAAAATACTATTTTGATAACCGGCGGTACCGGATTTATTGGCTCACATGCTGCAGCCGAACTGATACAGGCCGGTTGGAATGTCGTGGTTTTAGACAATTTGTGTAATAGCGAGTCGAGCACCATCCAACGCCTGGGCGCTATGGGCCATGGCGTACCGGGATTTGTACAGGGTGATGTGCGCGATGCCGCATTACTGGACAAAGTGTTTGCTTCCCACCCGATTACAGCGGTCATGCATTTCGCGGGCCTCAAAGCGGTCGGCGAATCTTGGCAACAGGCAGCACTCTATTTAGACAACAACGTAGGCGGTACAGCTTGCCTGGCCGCTGCCATGGAGCGGGCAGGTGTGCGGCGTTTGGTGTTCAGCTCGTCTGCCACCGTCTATGGGCAGCCCGATGCGGTACCCATACCGGAGTCTGCCCCTTTGCGCACGACCAACCCCTATGGGCGTAGCAAGTTGTTGTGTGAGGACATGCTGCGCGAGTTGCAGGCGGCCGATAGTCGCTGGCAAGTGGCTTTGCTGCGCTACTTCAACCCGGTGGGCGCGCATGCCAGTGGACTGATTGGCGAGAAGCCATCAGGTATTCCGAATAACTTGATGCCCTATATCACCCAGGTGGCAGCGGGGCAGCATCCGTTTTTACGCGTCTTTGGCGATGACTATCCCACAGTCGATGGCACTGGCGTGCGCGATTACATTCACGTGGTGGACTTAGCCAAAGGCCATCTTGCGGCGCTGCGCTATTTGGAACAAGAAGGTAAAGGCATCACCGTCAACTTGGGAACCGGCAGCGGCGTGAGCGTGCTGCAATTGGTAGCTGCGTTCACGCGGGCTACCGGTGTGCCCATTCCTTACCAAATACTCCCCCGGCGTCCAGGCGACGTGGCAAGCTGCTATGCGGCAACCGATTTGGCATGGGACGCTTTGGGCTGGCGCGCGCAGTTGCCGATAGAGGCCATGTGTGCGGATGCATGGCGCTGGGAGCGCACATCGCCAGCTGCCGGAAACGCGCATGACTAAGCCCGGCTTAGTGCAAGGCCTCGAGCCAAAAAATATTTTGCTTTTGAAGTCGCACAGCATGGGCGTAGGTGACTTATTGCGTAGCTCCGCTGCCTGGGCTGCATTGAAAGCCCGTTGGCCGCGGGTGCAGCTGCATTTTTGTATGCTGAGCAACCACGAAGGCTATGTTGCCCAAGAGCTGATTGGCTCCCATCATTTGCTCAGCAGTGTTCATTTCATAACCGCCAAGTCAGGCCAGCCGGGTGGCCAGGTTCAGCGTAATTTACCTCTGAACGCGTTGATATCCCGAATAAACCTCAGTCTTGGCGATCAGCCCATTGACTTGGTTATTGATTGTGAAATGGCTGGCATTCGAAGCTCCCTCGTTGCTCGCCGCGTTGCGAAGCAAAGAGCAGCGATGTCAGTCGGTATTGCGCAGTTTCCCTTGCGTCGATTTTTCTATGACATCAGCGCCCCATCGAGCCGGGCGTATCAAAAAATGCACGGCTTGTCCAAACCTATGGATTACACCGAGCGCGATTTCGTCTCTTTGGCCGCACTGGGCATTGAGCGCTTAGGTGCGCCGATAAGTTTGCGGCTTTCTCCCAAAGGACTGGCGTGGAAACAGAGCGCTGACCCTAGGGCTACGGCGGGGCGCAAACTAGTGGTTCTGAATATCGGTTGCGGGACGGCGGATGCCTTGGTCAAGCGCCCAGATTTGTCGGACCTAGTTGAATGTTTTACCGCTTTGTGTGAGCGGATGGCCATTGACATTCACTTAATTGGCGCCGCTTTTGAAAAAGACGTCAACGTAGACTTTGCTCATAAACTCTCAGAATGCTTGTCTGGGCGCAATCTGCGCTGCGAACTTCACAATTGGGCGGGCGCGCTTTCTATTGAAGAGTCTGCGGGCTTGTTGGACTGTTCGCACTTGGCAGTTTCAAGCGACTCCGGGCCGTACCACATGGCGGTAGCCTTAGGTATCCCAACGCTTTGTTGGCTTAACTTCTCCACCCCAGCTTCGGTTCACTTGCAAAGCAATGTAAGGTGCATGATCCGGCCAAACCAGCAAGAATTTTGTGAGGCTGCCCTGGCCTTAATTAACTCTGGCTCAAACGAATAAATTCTAAATAAGCGCCATCGGTTTGCATCAACTCATCGTGCGTACCCTGTTGCAAGATGCGTCCACGTCCCAATACGTAGATACAGTCGGCATCTTTGATGGTTGACAGCCTGTGGGCGATGGCGATAGTGGTGCGTCCACGCATCGCAGTGCGCAGCGATGCCTGCACCAGGCTATCGGTATCCGTATCCAGTGCAGAGGTTGCCTCATCCAAAATCAAGATGGGTGCGTCTTTGTAAATCGCCCGCGCTATTGCTAAACGCTGGCGTTCGCCACCGGACAGAATACCCGCGTTATGTCCGAGCAAGGTATCTAAACCTTGCGGCAACTCTGCAATCCTTTCCGCTAGATTTGCTGCTTGCAAGGCAGCCAAAGCCCGCTCTCTGTCTATTGCTTGGCCTAGTGTGATGTTGTGGAGTACGGTGTCGTTGAACATAACGACGTTTTGCCCGACTAAGGCATATTGGCTGCGCAGCGCGGGTAAATTCCAATCCTTGATGTCAACACCATCTAAGGTAATGGTCCCTTCACTATTTTCGACAAAGCGGGGTAGTAGGTTGGCTAAAGTGGTTTTCCCAGAGCCTGAAAGGCCAACCAAGGCTATAAATTGACCGGGCAACACACGCAGACTTACCTTGTCCAAGGCGGCCTCTGCTGCGCCGGGATAGTGGACGCTAACTTCATGAAAATCAAATTTGCCGGACGCCCGCGTCAGCGTAAAACTACCACCGGTTTCAACCTGAACATTCTCCACTAGATCGATAGCCCGTTCAGCCGCAACAAGTCCTCGCGTAATAGTGCTTGAAATATCAGATAGATGCTTAGTGGGGGCGATCATCAACATCATTGCTGTTACAAAGCCAATAAACTCGCCAGCTGACAAATGGTCGGTTTGGCTTTGCACGATGGCGACCATGATCACGGTTGAAAGTGCAATGGACACGAAAAAATTGGTGATCGGCGCGACCGCCGATCCTGCAATCGCAGATTTCATCGCTACGTGGCGTAAGCCCTGGTTTACGCGCTCAAATCTTTCTTTCTGCTGATCCTGCGCATTTTGGATCCGTATTTCTTTGTGGGCTAAAACGCTCTCTTCAACCGCATAGGCCAGCTCGTCCACCATGGTTTGCTGGGTTTTAGTGAGGCCATATACGCGCTTAGAGATGGCGCGCATACTGATGCCCACCACCGGGAACACCAGCATGACGATCAGCGACAGTTGCCAATTGAGGTAAACCAAATAGCTCGCCAAGGCTACCAAGGTAAGGCTGTCTTTAACGACGGTGGTGACCGACTGAAGTAACAAGACTGCGCCATTGGTTGCCTCGTAAACCACGGTATTAGCCAGCGAAGTCGCTGCTTTGTCTCTAAATAAACGCAAATCGGCTGCGCTGATACTTGCAAACATATCCGTGCGTAAATTTTGCAAATTGGTCTGCGCAATCTTTGCCAGGGCAACATCTGCCAGATAGGATGCAATTGAACGGAGCATAAAAAGACCGACAAATGCCACTGGAATCTTCCATAGTGGCAAGGTCTTGGCGTTGAACCCCTCGTCCAGCAATGGCTGAAGCATTGCTGGAATAGCGGGCTCTAAAGCTGCCCCCAAAATGACTGATGCAGCTAAGGTTGCCCAAGCATAGTAAGGTTTGTTGAAGTAGCCGGCGATACGCAGGAGGCGCTCACGCATATTCAAAGATTTTTGCATCGCTGGTAAGTTCATGGCAACAAGCTGGTGGCACTTTGGGTTTGGCGTTTAGCCGCCGCCAAACTCAACAAAATACCTATTCCAACGCAGAAGAAATCGCCGTTCCCGATGCCGTAAATCGTGGAATTAAACATGCTGGCAACCACTAAGCTCAACAACAATGCATACAAACTCCATGCATCTTGCTGTGGCAAATAGCTTGAGTTTTTAACCATGTAAATCAGTGCAAAAATCAAGCACAGCAATCCAATAGTTCCACCTTCCACGGCCCAAAGCAAAAAGAGTTGATGCGGGTCACGTGAGCCATGGTTCGGTTCAACCGTGGGGTTGGGATGTTTCGCCAATTGATTGAGAAATTCACTATTCCAGCTTCCGGCACCATGGCCTAAGACAGGACTTTCTGCGTAGGACTGTAAGGACGATTTCCAGTACTGAAGGCGCAAACCCGAAGAGCTGGCTGCATTTGCTTGCTGGCTAAAGCTGACCACTTCTGTGTAAACGGACATCAGGCGTTGCTTGAAATTGGGTGCGCTAAACCACAGTAAGGCGCTTACCAAAAACGGTGCGAACAAGGCTAGCCAGCGCATTCTTTTGGGTAGGGCTTGGAACACAATTAATGCGCTCAATGCCAGCAGCACCATGTGGCCACTTCGACCCGGTAAATATACGGCGCTTAAGGTAGCGCAGCTGATTGCAATAGCGATGGCAAGCCACCGCCCCCTTGGCCCAAAGATCCAATCTCTTTGAAACCATAAAAGCCCAGCGCTGGTTGCTTGCACGATGCTCTCTTCCAGGTAGCTGCCATAGGACGCAAAGGTGGTTTGCGAATCTATTCCGGATATCCAAGGGGGCGTGTAGCCGGCGATCAGTAACCATGAGCTAAATCCGACAAAAATTTGTGTGCCTATGAAAACGCGCAGTACTTGCCGTCCCTGCGCAGGATCACGCAAAAGGTAAAACACCAAGGGGATGGTGAGTAAGCGTGCATGGTCTGTCCAAGAAAACCAGGTGCGCTCAGTGTCTGCTGACGACCACCAGGTGCTCAGCGCCATGTAAAAACAGGCCAGCAGAATGCTTACGGTAATAGGCCTGTGCAGCGACCAGGTTTCACTGTTCCCATGGGTCTTGTTGGGCTTTAAGAGCACAAATAAGGCCCACAGCATCAAGACCAATCTTCCCAAGGCGGCGACGGCAGTTCCCAGACTGGGTGAAAGTGCGACAAAAAACATGAGCCCAAGTTGCCAAGGGCGCAAGGGAATAGCGGCTGCAGGCAAGGTCATTTAGCGTGCAAATCGTGAGCGGCCTGAGCCTCGATGGGAACCTTTGGCTCTTTATCAGCAGTTTGGGCTATTTTTTCACCCTCTGGACTCATCCAGTTGGCTCCCTGCT
>CANNEW010000055.1 GCA_947503685.1 Comamonadaceae bacterium
CGAGGTCATGTTGCGCGAAACCGCGCGCGTAGGGCGCTTGGGTATCGTGGCCTTCCCCAATTTTGCGCATTGGCCCAATCGTTTTAGCGTGCTACAAGGCTGTATGCCGGTGACCAAGCGCTTGCCCTACCAATGGTACGACACACCCAATATCCGCGTCGGAACGCACGCCGACCTCGGTGCTTTAGCGCGCAAAAACGGCCTGCGCGTGATCGACAGTTTTGGCCTGCAAGGCGGTGAGGTGCTGCGCTGGCTGCCCAACTGGCGCGCCGCTACGTCGGTCTACAAGCTGGCGCGTTAACTGCCCAGTTGCTGGGCCAAATCCAGCAGATCGCGCGCGTGTACGTGGTTGGCTGCGCGGGCGCTTACATCCTTAGGGTTGCGCGCACCCAACTCCAGTGGCCGCTCGATATAGGCGGTTTGCAAGCCACAAGTGCGGGCACCTTCCAAGTCGTCGTGGTGGGCCGCGACCAGCATCACCTGTTCAGGCTGTACGTCAAAGGTCTGCGCCACGCCGCCGTAAGTGTGCGGCTCGGGCTTGTAGGCGCGAAACACTTCAGCACTCAAGATGCAATCCCAAGGATCTCCAAAACCTGGGGTGCATGCGCGCTGTTTGCCATGTTCGCCATCCGTAAAGTGCATTGGTCGGCCATCATAGGGCGCGGCCGTGGCATCATGCGCACTGACAACGAATGGAGAAAACGCCATGACCGCACGCCTACCTGATTGCGCGCTCAACACCACCCAAGCCCTGGCCCACGTCAGCCAGTCCTGGGATGGCGACATAGTGCAGCGCCTGAGCGACTACATTGCCATTCCGGCCAAGTCGCCGATATTTGACGCCGACTGGCTGGCTCATGGCTACCTCGAGACCGTGGTGCGCGACACGGCGCAATGGATAGAGGCGCAAAAGCTTGAAGGCCTCACTCTAGAAGTGGTGCGCCTGCCCGGTCGTACGCCGGTGCTTTTTTTCGAGGTCGCAGCCACGCGCAGTGCACAAGCGGGCGTGTCAGAGCAGACCGTGCTGATGTACGGCCACCTAGACAAACAACCGGAGTTTTCCGGCTGGCGCAAAGACCTGGGGCCGTGGACGCCCAAATACGAAGACGGCAAGCTTTATGGGCGCGGTGGCGCCGACGACGGCTACGCCGCCTATGCGGCCATTGCGGCGATTGCCGCGCTCAAAGACCAGGAGGTGGCGCATCCGCGGATTCTGGGTTTGATTGAAACCTGCGAAGAAAGCGGCTCCTACGATTTGCTGCCCTATGTAGACGCGCTGCGTACCCGCCTGGGCGATGTCGGTCTGGTGGTTTGTCTGGACTCTGGCGCCGGTAATTACGATCAGCTTTGGCTGACCAATAGCTTGCGCGGCATGGCCAGCGGCGTGCTGCGGGTGGATGTGCTGACCGAAGGCGTGCACTCCGGCGACGCCAGTGGGGTGGTGCCCTCGAGCTTTCGGGTGTTGCGCCAAGTCTTGGACCGGCTGGAAGACAGCGCTACCGGGCGCTTGTTGCCAGGCATCTTCCACTGTGAGGTGCCGCCCGAGCGCCTGGCACAGGCGCGCACTACCGCAGATATTTTGGGCGACGAGGTGTACAAGCGCTTTCCCTGGGCGCATTACGACTGCGGTGGCGCCACCCAATCGGTGCTGCCCACCACCACCGACCCGCTGCAAGCCCTGCTCAACCGCACCTGGATGCCCACGCTCAGTGTGACCGGCGCCGAAGGCTTTCCGGCCATGCGCGATGCGGGCAATGTGCTCCGACCTTTTACCGCCTTCAAACTCTCGCTGCGCCTGCCGCCGCTGGTGGAAGCGGCCACGGCGGTGCAAGCACTCAAAGCCTTGCTGGAAGACAACGCGCCTTATCAGGCCAAAGTGACTTTTGAGTCCTCCGGCGGTGCCACGGGCTGGAACGCGCCCGATACCGCGCCCTGGTTTGAGCAGGCTCTGAACGAGGCCTCGCAAGCGCACTTTGGCGCGGGCTGCGGCTACATCGGCCAAGGCGGCACGATTCCGCTGATGAATATGCTCAGCCGAGGCTTTCCCAAAGCGCAAATGATGGTGTGCGGCGTACTCGGGCCTAAGAGCAATGCGCACGGCCCCAATGAGTTCCTGCATGTGCCTTACGCTAAAAAACTGACGGCGGCTGTGGCGCAGGTGATTGCGCGTTTCCCTTAAGCAAGGCTCTTTGCCATGACCGATACCTCCACGCTTTCCAAACTAAGCCTTGCGCCTGGCCTGCAATTGGCATTGCGCCACTGGCCGCTGGCCTACGCGGCGGCGATGCGCGCCCAAGTGCTTATCGTGCACGGCCTGGGCGAACACAGTGGGCGATACGAACATGTGGCGCAACAACTCAATAGCTGGGGCTATGAGGTGCGCAGTTTTGACCTGTGGGGCCATGGCCTGTCCGACGGTGAGCGCGGCAGCATGCGCGACGAACACGCACTGCTCGATGATCTGGCCGCCGTGGTGGACCATACGCGCAAAACCATTGCGCCGGGCCAGTCCCTGGTCTTGCTGGGCCACAGCCTGGGCGGCTTGTTGGCGGCGCGCTTTGTATCGCTGCGCATGCGGCCCATAGACGCCTTGGTCTTATCCAGCCCCGCGCTAGACCCCGGCCTCAACGCCTTTCAAAAACTGCTGCTGGCCACGCTGCCGGGTATCGCGCCCAATCTGCGCGTGGGCAACGGCTTGCAAGTTAAATACCTGTCGCACGACCCGGAAGTGGTCGCCGCCTACCAAGCCGATCCCTTGGTGCATGACCGCATTTGTGCACGCCTGGCTTTGTTCATCGCCCAAGCAGGTCGTGAAGTTTTGGCCAGCGCGCCGCAGTGGAGCACGCCCACGCTGCTGCTCTTTGCCGGTCAGGACAAACTGGTCAGCCCCCAAGGCAGCCGCGACTTTTTGAAACTAGCCCCTGGGGCGTTTGTGCAGTCGCTTTGCTTTGAGGCGCTGTTCCACGAAATCTTTAACGAAGCTGAGGCCGGCGGCGTGTTTGCCGCCTTGCAGCAATGGCTGCAACTAGGCTGGGCTGATCTGCTTGCGACTGCCTAGCAAAAGCGGCCAAGCAAGCGATTCAGGTCAATAGCGCCAAGGCCGTCAAGGCCGCCGTCTCCGCACGCAAAGTGCGCGCACCCAGCGACTGCGGTGCAAACCCGGCCTCTATGGCAAGCGCCTCTTCAGCGGGGCTGAAACCGCCTTCGGGGCCGGACAAAACCAGTGCCGCTTGCGTGCTTACCATTGCAGCCCAATGGCGCAAGGCCTTGGCGTCAGCATGCAGGGATAGCAGTAAACGAGCAGGGGCAACTGCGCCCTCGGGACTATTTGCGCCGGCCAGGTCGCGCAAAAAATGCGGCAGGCTTTGCACCGCATGCACCCGCGGCACCTGGTTGGCGCCGCACTGCTCGCAGGCCGCAATCGCCACGGCTTGCCAGTGCGCGATTTTTTTGTCCGCGCGCTCGCCGCTCAGGCGCAGCACGCTGCGCTCGCTGGTCAAGGGATAAATCGCCGCCACTCCGAGCTCCGTCGCCTTTTCCACCAGCCAGTCCATGCGCTCGTTGGCCGGCATGACCACGGCAACAGAAACTCGGCGCGCAGCCTCGCATTCCCGCGACTTGTGCAGCCCTACGCACACCTGCACCTGGCTGCGGCCCATGAGCAGGATCTCGGCATCAAATTCACCCGCTGTCGCCGCCGCTTGCAAGCCCTCATCCCAGCCCGGGCCGTGGTTGAACAAGGTGATGGTCTGGCCCGGCTGCATGCGCAAAACCTGTACGTGGCGGGCCGGGCCAGGTGGCAAGTCCAATAGGGCGCCGGTTTGCAAGGGGGATGGGCAGTAAAAACGGGGCATTAAGTTGCGGCGCCTAGCGGGGACATGTCATCGCGTGTCAAAGGTGCTTAAACACGGCCAAACGAAAACGCCTGGGGCGGCTCTATACCCTCGATACGCTCGACCAGGCGCAGCAAGGGTTTGAGCTCACGGTACCGGGCGCAGGTGGCGCGGATGTAGCCGATAAAACGCGGCGTGTCGGCCAGGTATTTGGGCTTGCCATCGCGCAAAGTCAGGCGGGCAAAGATGCCGGCAATTTTGATATGCCGCTGCAAGCCCATCCACTCCACCGCGCGGTAGAACTCGCCAAAGTCATCGCCCACCGGCAAGCCGGCTTGGCGCGCTTGCTGCCAATAGCGCACCGTCACGTCCAGGCAAAAGTCCTCTTCCCAGCTCAGAAAGGCGTCGCGCATCAGGCTGGCGATGTCATAGCTAATCGGCCCATACACCGCGTCCTGAAAATCCAGCACGCCCAAAGGGTGGGCGCGTCCGGCGTCCATCAGGTTGCGCGGCATAAAGTCGCGGTGCACATACACCGAAGGCCAGGACAGGTTGTTGGCCATGATGGTTTCAAACGCCCCATTCAAGACTTGGATTTGCGCTGCATCGAGCACCACCTGGCGGTGCTGCGCCACATACCACTGGGGGAATAAATCCATTTCCCGGCGCAATAGCGCATGGTCATAAGGCGGCAAGACGCCCGGCTGGGAGGCTTTTTGCCAGGCGATCAAGGTGTCCACCGCTTGCAAATACACGTCTAAAGGGGGCGCCGCTGTGGGGTCTATGCGCTGCATCATGGTGTGATCGCCCAGGTCGGTGAGCAGCAAAAAGCCTTGCGCCTGGTTCCAATCGAGTACCTGCGGGCAGCGGATGCCCGCCTGCTGCAACAGATCGGCCACTTTGACAAAGGACGTACTGTCTTCTTGGTCCGGTGGTGCATCCATCACGATCACACTGGGCCCGTAAGTACAGTGGCCGCTGTTCAGGCGCAAATAACGCCTGAAACTGGCATCGACCGACGCCAGGCGCAGGCTCTCGGGCTGCAGGCTGAAGCGCTCTTGGATCGACTGCAGCCAGACAGCAAACGCATGCCCCCGCACGGCATCGGCCCAGTGCACTGCTTGCAGCATAGTGGGTGCGACGCTATCCGGGCTTGGGGTTGATGCGCTAGCGCTTTGACAATCCACAGCGGACGGCGGCGCGCCACTGGCGAGAGAAGACGGGTCATTAGGGCTCATGGATAATCCATTGTCCATCTTTTTGCGCACCTACCTTGCCCTCTTCCTTGTTCATGGCTCCAAATCACCGCTTGCGGCCCGCCTTAGCGTGCGATTGGAAGGCTAGGATCCTAGTTTACGCTGGGCTATGCGCCGCGCTGATAGTCCTCGCAATACCCGCCAGCGCGCAGAGCGCAAAGCCGGGGGCACTAGGCCAAGCCAGCCTGTTGGACACAAGCGGCCAGAAAACCTGGGTCTATCTGTCTGGCGACAAGCTCAGCGGCCACGCCGACAAAGAGGTGCTGCTGGAAGGAAACGCGCAAATGCAGCGTTCAGACTCGCAGATCAGCGCCGACCGCCTGCGTTACGACCAGCGTACCGACCGCCTGCAAGCCGAAGACCATGTGCGCATCGTGCGCAAGGAACGCATTTATACCGGCAGCTATTTGGACATGGATGTAGAGCGCTTTGAAGGCTTTTTCACCCACATTAGCTACGATCTGGGCGGCGAAAAAGGCCATGGCGAAGCAGTGCGCGCTGACTTCACTGATAAAGACCATATGACTGCCCACCAAGGCACCTACACCACCTGCCGTCGCAAGCCCGGCCCCCATTGGGTGCCCGAGTGGGTACTGACTGCGACCCAACTGAATATTGACAATGAAGAGGAGATAGGCAAAGCCCAGGGCGCTTATCTGCACTTTCAAGGTGTGCCGGTACTGCCGGTGCCGCCCTTTAGTTTTCCCATCACAGATAAACGTAAATCGGGCTTTTTGCCACCTTTATTTGGCATTGACAGCGCCAATGGCTTTGAGCTGGCCACCCCCTACTACTTCAACCTCGCGCCTAATTACGACCTGACGGTGACGCCCAACTTCATGACCAGTCGGGGGGTGAACGTAGAAAACCAGTTGCGCTACCTGGAGCCAAGCTTTGCTGGGGATGTGAAGCTGGCCTATATGCCGAACGACCGATTGCGGGGGCAGGACCGCCTTGCCTTAGCGCTGACACACGGTATGCAAATTGGCAGCCCCATAGGAAACATTTCTTTCGGAGCCAACATCACGCGCGTTGGCGACGATAACTACGGAGCTGACTTTAGTACCAGCACTATTTTTCAAGGCGCGCTTGCATTAGGCGGCACAGCGCGTCAATTACCGGCAGACCTTACCGCAAGCTGGGGCCGTGGTGATTTATCGTCCATGCTCAAAGTGCAAAAATGGCAAGGCCTGCAAATCATCACGCCCTATGACCGGGTGCCGCAATGGACGCTGCGCTATGCGCAAAGCAATGTACAAGGCATCGACTGGTCGGTAGACACCGATATCACCCAGTTTGAGGGCGACCGTGCGCTTACCCGCCAGCCCAATGCGCAACGCGCCTTTGCTTGGGCGCAAATCAGCTACCCCCTGATCTGGCCGGCTTTTTACCTGACGCCCAAACTGCAAACCCATGTGGCAGGCTACCAATTCGACGCCCCCATTAACAACCAGCAGTCAAGCAACAGCCTGGTTAACACCTTCAGCCTGGATGCAGGGCTCACCCTTGAACGCAGCACCGATATTTTGGGCGTAAAGCTACTGCAGACCTTGGAGCCGCGGGCCTACTATGTCTATACGCCCTATACCGACCAAAGCCTGCTACCCAATTACGACACCGCGGCGCAGGACCTCAATTTAACCGCTGTATTTACCGAGAACGCCTATGTCGGCCACGACAAAATTTCCGATAACAATTTGCTCACGCTCGGCCTGACGACGCGATTTTTAAACCCGGACACGGGCGCCCAGTTGGCCAGCTTTGGCATTGCGCAGCGCTTGCGTTTTGAAGAGCAAAAAGTGACGCTATTTCCCGGGCAAGCACCAGCTGCTACCGGGCTGAGCGATGTTTTGCTGGGTTCGCGCCTGAACCTGGGAGATCGCTGGGTGCTGGACGCTGCCACGCAATACAACATCCAGACACAACAATCGGTGCGCTCAGTCATTGGTGGCCGCTACCACGCGGGCGACTTCCAAACACTGAACATCGCCTACCGCTCGCAATTGAACGCGAGTGAGCAAGTGGATATCAGCTGGCAGTGGCCGCTCAGTGGTCTCTGGGGCGCAAGAGCCGGGGTAGCCGATTCAGACGCCGGGCGCTACTACGGGCTCGGTCGCGTGGCCTACAGTTTGCGCGACCAGCAGCTGGTCGATAGCCTTTTGGGCCTGGAGTACGATGCGGGCTGCTGGATTGCCCGTCTCGTCTATAGCCGCACACCCATAACGCCCCAGACCGCGAACTCCAAGGTGATGTTCCAAATCGAGTTCGTGGGCTTTACGCAGCTTGGAATTGACCCCTTCAAAGCCTTAACCGGTAGCATCCCACGCTACCAGTACCTTCGCTAAAGCGCTTTTTGCGATTGCTTGTTCACTCTTTACCCCTTAATCCTATGAAGATGCCTGTGTGGATTTTTTCTCTTTTGCTGGCTCTCAGTACAGCAGGCCATGCACAGACTGCGCCGAGCGATGATTACATTGTTGCGCTCGTCAATTCCGAGCCCATCACCCATGCCGAGTTGCAAAGCCAAATCCGGCAAGTGGTAGAGAGCCGCGGGCCCCAGTCTGGGCCGCTGCCGCCCGCTGCCGAGCTTCGGGCCGCTGTGCTGGAGCGCATGGTCGTAGAACGTGCCCAACTCCAACTGGCCAGGGAAACCGGCGTGCGCGTGGATGCCGCAGCGATTGACCAGGCGGAAGCCAATATCGCCGCCCAAAACCAATTGGACGTGGTGCAGCTGCGTGCCAATCTGGAGCGGCGTGGAACCACGCAAGCGGCGTTTCGGCGGCAATTGCGCGATCAACTCCTGATCAACCGCCTGCAAGAGCGCGAGGTGGAGACGCGGATCAAAATCAGCGATACCGATGTTGAGGCCGCCTTGGCGGCACGCAAAGAAGCGGCCAGCGACCCCCAAAACCAGGAAGTCAATCTCGGACATTTATTCCTCGCCCTACCAGAAAACCCGAGTGCGGCAGCCCTTGCCCAGGCGCAGCAGCAGGCCCAAAAAATACGCGATCGCATGCAAGCGGGCGAATCCTTTGAGGCGCTGGTACAAGAATTTTCAGCCGCTGAACGCAGCAATGCCGGGCAAATTGGCATGCGCCGGACAGACCGCTACCCGCCTTTGTTTATCAATGCAAGCCAAGCGCTTGCGGTCGGCGCGGTTTCGCAATGGGTGCGCTCGGATGCAGGCTTGCATTTGCTCAAAGTTTTGGAGCGGCGGGTCAATGGGCTTTCTGACACCCAGGTGCAGCACCACGCGCGCCACATCTTGCTGCGGCCCGATGCGGCCTTGACGCAGGAACAAGCCACTCAACAACTCGCCGCGGTGCGCCAGCGCATTCTTGCTGGCGCCACCAGCTTTGAGGCGCAAGCGCGCGCACTATCGCAAGACGGCAGCGCAGCCCAGGGCGGCGATTTGGGCTGGGCTGGGCCCGGCCTGTTTGTGCCCGAATTTGAACAAGTGCTCCAGCGCTTGCGGGAAAAAGAAATTGCCGAGCCCCTGGTATCGCGCTTTGGGGTGCACCTGATTGAGCTCTTAGAGCGCCGCAATGTGGATCTGACCCCTGCCCAGCTGCGCGAGCGCGAGCGCAACCTGCTGCGGACCAAGCGCGCAGACGAGGTCTTTGAGGGCTGGGTCCGCGACGTGCGTGGCCGCGCTTTCGTTGAAGTCCGTGACCCCGGATAAGCCGGTGGCACGCGCAGTGCCGCTGCTTTAGATAGGCATCGATGCAACACATTGCGCGTAAGCGATTTGGCCAGCATTTTTTGAGCGACGGCGGAGTTATCGACGCCATCGTGCAAGCCATCTCCCCGCAAGCCGGTCAGGCGATGGTGGAAATCGGGCCGGGTCTGGGGGCTTTGACGCAACCCCTGGTGGAGCGCTTGGGCGCCCTGACGGTCATCGAGCTAGACCGTGATTTGGCGGCGCGCTTGCGCACCCATGCACATTTGCAAGTGATCGAGTCCGATGTGCTGCGCGTTGACTTTAGCGCGATGCGCTCAGCTAGCCCAGCCCCGCAAAACCGCCTGCGTGTAGTGGGTAACTTGCCTTACAACATTTCCACGCCGATTTTGTTTCATCTGCTTGACTTTGCAGCCTGCATTGAAGACCAACACTTTATGCTGCAAAAAGAAGTGGTGGACCGCATGGTGGCCACGGCAGACACCGCCGATTTCGGACGCCTGAGCGTGATGCTGCAATGGCGTTATCAGATGGAAAACGTATTGGCGGTGGGCCCCAAAAGCTTTACACCACCACCGCGGGTTGACAGCGCCGTGGTGCGCATGCTGCCTCTGGCTGCACCGGCACTGCCCAATGCCGCACTCTTGGGCCCCTTGGTGCAAGTGGCCTTCAGTCAACGACGCAAGCTACTGCGGCACACCTTGGGTGCCTTTTTAGAAAAGCATAATTTTTCTGGGAACTTTGATTTGCAAAGGCGCGCGCAAGAGGTACCGGTTGCGCAGTACATCGCTCTGACGCAACAGCTTGCGCTGCAAATAGCCTAATTAGGCCTCGACGCGGACCATGATGCAAAGCCGGTAGCCTTTGCTTCGCAGCGCCTTGATGCTGGCGCCACCCCCCAAAGCAGGCGCGAGTTTTTGGCGGACCCGGCTGATCAATTGCTCAATGCGTATTTTGTTGACCTGCTCGGACACATCCGGATCCCCCAGCACCTGATAGAGTCGATGAAAACTCAGCAAATGCGCCGACAAAGCCAGCTCGTGCAACAGCTGGCATTCGCGCCCGGTCAGGTCAATAGCCTTGCCAACAGGCGGCAGGACGCGGTGGCCCCGCAAATCCAACACCCACTCTTTATCTTTCACGAGGGGAGCCACGCGGCTGCAAACACTTTTCAAAACGGTGCTGACCTCTTCGGCTCCTGCCGGTTTGGTCAGGAAAACGGCGGCGCCCGCTTCGTAAGCCTGCTTGCGATCTATGCCGCGCACTCTAGATGCTAAGGCCACCACCCCCAATTGGGGATAGGCACGCTTGATGCGCTTAATGGTTTCAATGCCTTCTTCGTGCGACAGGCTCAAATCCAACAAAATCGCATCCGGCTTGTTTGCGTTGATAGCGTCACTGATGCGCTCGCCATCTTCAAGAGCGGAGACTCGAAAACCTTTTTGCGAAAGATGGTCTTCCAGACCTTGGCGCAGCTCGGTGTTGTCGTCGACGATGATGATGTTATACAAACTTCGCTCCGCTGAGTAAATCAGGCCGAAACATAACTAATGCACGTGTTTGAGGCTGACCAATTCTGAAGCGCTCATGCGAGCGGCTCGGTACCCGGCGTGGGGATGCGCCGAGGTGCGGCACAAAGAGCTGTTCAAGAACACTTCGCAATGGCTCGCGCAGTCGCCTTTGGGGCAAAAGGTCCAAAAAATGGGTGCAAACGCGTTTCATGTTGCATCGTGTGCGCAATTGGTGTTCGACGCCCGCTGCAGCGGGCTTGTTCAGACTACCCCTAAGCATTCGAAACCCATTGTAAGCAAAAACAACTTTACTTGCTATTGAATATTAGTTCAAGCAAGTTTTTAAAAATTTTGTTAGCATGAATTTCGAAATTTAAAAAATCTATGGAAGAGACAAAAACATGCAGTTGGCGACTAATTCCCTGGTCCAGAGATACCCCGAGGGGGACTACCATCACGTATTTGATGCCGGATCGGCCCGTGCCAGGGGTCGCAAGGTTTTGCGCCATACCTACGAGGTGACCTATTCCGGCGTGATTGGGCCAGAGGCCAGGCTCTACCTATACCAACAGATTTTTGTAGCGGCCAAAGGCCGCATTACTCTGGAAATCGGGCATCACGCCGTCTGGTGGGGCGACCCGAACGACGACAGTTATGGAGGGGCGAAGCAAACCCTAGAGCGTCTTGCCTTTGGCACCGTGGGTGTTTGGCTCAGTCCGAAAGAAAAATACCAAAAATCGGTAATCCGCGCGCACAATTTGCGCCAATACGGAATCGTTAGGGTTGTTTTTCCGCTTGACTGGATGTCGGCTGCACTTGCGTTTTGCGAGAGTCAAGAACCGCGGTGATGATGAGTTGGCTGGCCTGGGCGAACACTTGCGCCCGCAGCAACAAGTCATTTTTGGGAAGCATTTCAATCAGGGCATCGAGGCCGATCCCAGCAATCTTTTGGGGTTGCCGATCGGGCTCATCCTCGCCCGTCAAAAGCCACAGCCTGGATACGCCCAGGTAGGCCGCGGCCTTTTCATTGTTGACCGCGCTCAATTTACGCTCCACTCCCTCAGCGCCATTGAGAACCATGCCAATGGCTTGGGGGGATACCTCCAGCTCGGCCGCCAACTGCTTGCGCGTCCGCCCGGCGCGATGGAGCGCATCTTGAAGTCTTTTTCCGTAACTCATGTTTTGATTTTCGGACAGTTTTCCAGTTTTCTTGCTTTAAGTTTAAAGTATATTTTGAAAATGAATTCAAGCCAAACTAAACTAAACCCAAAGTTTGGTTATCCTTGGAAAATGCCGTTTGCAAGCCTTAAAGGTCAACGCACCCATCCGACGCCCCACGACGCCATCTAGGGGTAATCCACACGATGCGTTTTCGGGCACCCATAGAGCGCGGCTTCAAAACATCGCGCTTATGGACCCTGGGCCTATAGTCTTGCACTATGCCAAGATGGGGCATGCTGCAAAACCAGATTCAGCTCTACAAGGCCTTGGGCGGCGGGCTTGAGCCCGCGCCATGATGCGCCGCCTGGCGCCGGCCTTTCCGCTGCTGTTTGTCGTCCTTTGGTCCACCGGTTTTATCGGTGCGCGTTTAGGCTTGCCGCATAGCGAGCCACTGAC
>CANNEW010000056.1 GCA_947503685.1 Comamonadaceae bacterium
AAATCTTGTCGGTCTATACCCAATGGCAAAAGCCTGCTGACCTGAACCCGCTGCGCTTGAAAACCATCGCCCATTTCTTTGAGCATTACAAAGACCTGGAGGAGGGCAAATGGGTGAAAATTTTGGGATGGGAAGGGCCCGAGGCAGCGCACCAAGAAATTGCAGAAGGCATGGCCAGTTACCAAAAAGAGCAGGCCGTTTAAGCAGCAAGGCCATCATCCTGTGGCCGAGTAGGAGTGCCGCAGTACTTGCACCCTGTTCGGCGTCACTGTTTATTGAGTTTCTGCGGGCATGCCCTTAAATGGCGAGCGCTGTTCCAGGAGCCCCATGTACTGTTGAATGCCTTCACCTTCGCGCTCTAGAAAGCGTGCAACGGCATCGGCAAAAGCTGGGTGCGCCAGCCAATGGGCACTGCTCGTTTTCACTGGCATCAGGGCACGCGCCATTTTGTGCTCGCCCTGGGCGCCGCCTTCAAAGCGTGCGTAGCCATGGTCTATACACCACTGCAGGGGCTGGTAATAGCAGGCCTCGAAGTGCAGGCAATCCACGCGCTCCAGCGCACCCCAGTAGCGCCCATAGGCCACGCAAGGCTGGGCGCCATCCGCATTCGCGCTGCTCAGCCCGATCAGACTGCTGGCGATAGGCTGGCCCGCGCGCTCGGCTACAAACAAGAGCCAGTTTTCCGGCATATCACGCTGCATAGCGGCAAAGAAAGCGCGGCTGAGGTAGGGCGCATTGCCATGTTCCAGGTAGGTACGCTCGTAGCAGCGATAGAAAAAATCCCAGTCGGCATCGCGGATGTCGAGCCCCTGGGCCCAGCGAAATTGCACGCCTGCGTCAAGCACTTTGCGCCGTTCCTGACGGATTTTTTTGCGCTTGTCTTGCGACAGGCTGGTCAAAAAGGCGTCGAAGTCGGTGAATCCGGGCCTGGTATTGGTCCAGTGGAATTGCACTGTGTGGCGTAGCATCATGCCGCTATCAGCGCAGGCTTGGGCATCCTGCGGGGAAACGAATAACAAATGCAGCGAGGACATCTCCCTATCCTGGCTGTAGGCTATCAAAGCGGCAATGAGTGCTTGTCGCGCTGCCACATCGCGGGCCAGCAAACGCGCACCGGGCACCGGCGTGAAGGGTACCGCTACCGTGGCTTTGGGGTAGTAGGCCAGCCCGTGCTGCTGATAGGCATTGGCCCAGGCCCAGTCAAACACATATTCGCCATAGGAATGGTCTTTCTCGTAAAGCATGCAGGCGCCAAACAAGACGCCGCCGCTCTCCAAGCTGATGCAAACCGGCTTCCATCCGGTGGCTGGGCAGGCGCTGGCGCTTCGCTCCAATGCCGCCAGGTAGGCGTGGCGCATAAATGGGCTGGCATCGGGGTGATCGGCCAACAAGGCATCCCAGAGCGCGGCGTCGATGGCGCAGACGGAATCGTGCACCTGGGTGACATAATCATCGCGGCCCATGCAGACCCCTAAGCAAGGCCGGGACGGCGCCTGATGGCCCGGGCCGCGTCACTGTTTTCATAAGCATTCGTACATGACTCTCAAAATTTGCGTTGCCCAACTCAATTTCATCGTAGGTGATCTGAGCGGCAACGCGCAAAAAATACGGGACGCTGCACATCAGGCCCATGCGCAGGGCGCCCGTTTACTGTTGACGCCCGAATTGTCGATGTGCGGCTATGCCGCCGAAGACCTGTATTTGCGTCCCGCATTTATGCGGGCTTGCGATGATGCCTTGAAATCGCTGGCCGCGCAGTTAGCGGGTCTTCAAGACATGTGTGTGGTGGTGGGGCATCCTCAAGGCGACGACCAGCGCGGCACGGCAGTTTCCATCACCCAGCGTTTTAATTGCGCTAGCGTGTTGCGCGAAGGGCAGGTGGTGGCCACCTATGCCAAGCAGGAGCTACCCAACTACCAGGTGTTTGACGAGCGCCGTTACTTTGCCCCCGGTAGCAAGACCTGTGTGTTTGAGGCCGGTCCTGCGCATGCTTTGGTGCGTGTAGGCCTGCTGATTTGTGAAGACGCCTGGTTTGCAGGCCCAGCCCTAGCTGCCAAGGCGGCTGGGGCGCAGCTTTTGGCCGTGATTAATGCCTCGCCCTTTCATTTGGGCAAGGGCTATCAGCGCGAACAGGCCATGGCCGAGCGCTGCCGCTCCACCGATTTGCCACTGGCCTATGCGCATCTGGTGGGCGGACAGGATGAACTGGTGTTTGAGGGGCGTTCATTTGTATTGGACGCACAGGGCCTGGTACAAGGCCGGGCCGCCAGTTTCCAGGAGTCCTTGTTCGTCTGTGCACTCGAGTCCAGTTCGCCACCTTCCACTTGGACAGCTACCACCGAGCCGCAGCGGTCGGAAGAGGCGGATTTGTGGGATGCATTGGTTTTGGGCGTTCGGGATTACGTGGGAAAAAACCGTTTCCCTGGCGTATTGCTGGGCCTGTCGGGCGGGATCGATTCGGCGCTGGTACTGGCTATTGCGGTCGATGCACTGGGTGCCGATAGGGTGCGTGCAGTCATGATGCCCTCGCCCTATACCGCAGACATCAGCTGGTTGGATGCGCGCGACATGGCCGGTCGCATGGGCGTGCGATACGACGAAATTTCCATACGGCCAGAGTTTGAGGCCTTCAAAGCTTCGTTATCTGGCGAATTTGCAGGCCGTGCTGAAGACAGCACCGAAGAAAACATCCAGGCCCGCATACGCGGTACCCTGTTGATGGCCTTGAGCAATAAGTTTGGCTCCATGGTGCTGACCACGGGTAACAAGTCGGAAATGGCGACCGGCTATTGCACACTGTACGGCGATATGGCCGGAGGTTTTGCTGTGATCAAAGACTTGCCCAAGATGAAAGTCTTCGCTATGGCGCGTTGGCGCAATCAGCATGACCCTTATGGAACTGGTAGAGAGCCTATTCCAGAGCGCATCATCACCCGCCCCCCCAGCGCCGAGTTGCGCCCCGACCAGACGGACCAGGACAGCTTGCCACCCTACGAAGTGCTGGACGCCATTATTGAGCGCTATATGGAGAACGACCAAAGCATCGCCGACA
Source organism: Comamonadaceae bacterium (assembly GCA_947503685.1). Classification (GTDB taxonomy): domain Bacteria; phylum Pseudomonadota; class Gammaproteobacteria; order Burkholderiales; family Burkholderiaceae_C; genus Allorhodoferax. Next base: position 3,053 of record CANNEW010000056.1, read on the forward strand.
TCGTGGCCGCCGGCTACAGCGCCACCGACGTGGAGCGGGTTACCCGGCTCATTCAGATTAACGAATACAAGCGCCGCCAGGCGCCTCCCGGAATTCGCGTCAGTCACCGCAGCTTCGGCAAAGATTGGCGTTATCCTATTACCAATCGCTTTCGCGCCTGAATCCGCTTTTCTAACTTTGGGGACCCGCCATGAAACAAATCACCGCAATCATTAAACCGTTTAAGTTGGAAGAGGTGCGCGAGGCGCTTGCCGAATGCGGGGCCAGCGGTTTAACCGTCACCGAAGTCAAGGGTTTTGGACGCCAAAAGGGCCATACTGAGCTGTACCGTGGCGCCGAATACGTAGTGGATTTTTTGCCCAAGGTCAAAGTGGAGTTGGTAGTCAAGACCGATGACGTGGACCGCTGTGTGGATGCCATCGTTAAGGCGGCCTATACCGGCAAGATCGGAGACGGCAAGATATTCGTGACCTCGGTAGAGCGAGTGGTGCGCATCCGCACCGGTGAGCAGGACGAGTCCGCCGTCTGATCAGGTATTCGCTTTGCCGGGCTTAACTGCTTAAGCCCTTGGCTGCTGGCTCAGGCGGCTTGTAATGAACCAGCCGGGTGCCGGCCAGTATGTCGTGCCAAAACTGCCTCTGTGGCGCTAGCCCGCTGCTACCGGCCCAGGCTGTAACCCACAGCAGAAATACCAGTACTTGCGCGCCCGCAGGCAAAGCCGCTGCCCACGCCAGGGCCAAAGGCGGTAGCACCCACACCCAGGACAGCGCATAGCGCAGTAAGGCCCGACGGCGGGAAATCAGTACGCCCTGCGCATCGACGACGCGGATATGCCAGGTCTTCATCGCCAGTGTTTGCCCGCGGGTCCAGAAAATGACGAAATAGGCACTCAGGGCCACAAATAAAAAAACCTGTAGCGCTGCCCGGTTGTCCATGGCATTGCGCGTTTGGGTCAATGTGCCAAACAGGTAGCCTGCGATAAATACGACACCAAAAAGCAGCATGCCTTCGTAGAACCAGCAAGCCATGCGCCGCCACAGGCCGGGCGTTGGGTCGGCAGGGTTTTCCAGGGTAGTAGGGTCAGACATAAGGAGGGTGCTAAAGGGCTAAGACCAGGTCTTATTGAAGGAGTTGCTTGAAATCTGCGCACTCTGCTGGTGTCGCGTGGACGCCGCGCTATGCAGTAATACGCGCCAAAAGCATTAGTTGGACGCCGCGCTGTCCTTTTTTGGAAGCAAGGTGTAGCGGTCAATCGCGGGCCGCGGATTGGACGAAGCCTTCACCTGCTCGGGCGTTTTGCGGGTCACCGGTACTTCTGCCATTTTGCTGGGTGCGACGGGCTTGGCCGCAATAGCCGCGCCGCTAGGCTTTTTCGGGGCCTCGTCCAGCAAAACACGCCGTTCCTCTTCGGAGAGTGCTTGGTAAGCTTCCCAAGTGGCTGCGCGGGCATCGGGCGGAAGCTTCTTGGTCTGCGCAAAATTCAAGCGGGCCTGTTCCCTCTCTTTGGGCTTCAAGGCGGACCATTCGGCCATCCGGCTTTGCAACTTTTCTCGGTCCGCCTCGCCCATGGCGGCATAATTTTTGGCCAGTGCCAGCCATTTGCGCCGGTGCGCTTGGGAAAGGCTGCTCCAAATCGAAGCCAGGGGCTGGAGGGACTGCTGCTCAGCGTCGCTAAGCTGTTCCCAACGCGGTTCTGAGTCAGTGATGACCGTGCCACTTGCCAGTGGCCCATTGTTTACGGCCTGTGCGGCAGCTAGGCCTGTAAGCAAAATCAGCGCGCAGGCGCCCAGCCAAGCGAGCAATGAAGATTTAGAGTGTGCCAAAAAATGCATGGGGACGTTTAGTCCCCGATTCTATTCCTGTGCAGCCTTTTTCAGGTACTGCAGAAAGCCGGGATCGGTGTAGGCGGTCGGCGGCAAATCGGCTGTCAGCAACTCGGCATCGACCTCAGCCAATTCGTAGGCCCGTTCCTGGTCTTGCAGCGCTGCGATGGTCACTAAACCCAGGACCAGGGCCAGAAATGGCAAAAGGGCGGAGGCACGGGTCCAAAAACCCCGCGGGTGTGCACCCAAAGTTTCAGTAGCATTTTGCGCACCGGCCAGCACAGGCGCTAGCTGGAGCTCGGTGACGCGGCGTTTTGCCAGCGCCTGCATCCGACCCGCGCGCAGACGCTCGCTAATACTGCGGGGCAGATCCAGCGAACCCTCTTCCAGGCGAGCGGCGATCCGTGCGCCGAAGTACGCCTCGGTAGGGCTAACCGTGTCGGTCGGCTCAGTGAATATTTTCATGGATCAATCCCCTTTAATCGTAAAGCTTTAGCCAATGCACTCACCGCCCGGGAACAGTGCGTCTTGACGCTACCCTGGGAGCAACCCATGGCGGAGGCGGTTTCCGCCAGATCCAGCTCCTCCCAGTAACGCATCAGGAAGGCCTCCCGTTGACGTGTGGGTAGATTTTGAATCTCCAACTCTATCGCGTGCAAAGTTTGGGCGCGCTCGGCCTGTGACTGGCTGCTTTCCTGCTGGAGATTGTCAGAATTGGAGAGCAAAGCCTCCAAAACGTCGAATTCGCCGTCGCCCATTGCGCTGTCAAAGTCGCCTAAGGGGGTGAAAAGCGCGTTGCGGGTCTTTTGGCGGCGGAACCAGTCCAAGGTGGTATTGCTCAGAATCCGCTGGAACAGCATGGGCAGTTCCTCAGGAGATTTGTGCCCATAGTGCTCGGCAAGTTTCATCATGCTGTCCTGCACGACATCGAGCGCGGACTCTTCGTTGCGCACATGGTAAAAAGTTCGCTTAAACGCCCGCTTTTCAACGCCACGCAAGAACGCATCGAGTTCGCGTTCAGTTGCCAAAAGGCCTCCAATGCGGGCGCCAAAAAGGCGCTTGTGGGGTCGTTTGCTTGCAGCTGAGTCTCATAAGAGTGCGCAAATTATCGCACCGCGGCAGTGTTCTGGATTTGTCGGCCTGGTGCGACTCCTGATTGATGCCATAATGCGTCTTTCGTTCAAAAAGCAAACGGGTTCTGGTCCGGCGCAGCATTCAATGCGTCTATGGCCAAAATCTTAAGTCCCGACGAGGCACCAAAAGTGTTTACGAAGGGGCACCCAAGGTGTTTCGTTAGAGAAATTCGCAAAGGTTCATCATGGAAATATCTAAGGCCGAATTGGCCTCTGCTGCCGCTGCTGCGGCAAACTCAAAATCCGCTATTGTCCCCGAATTGCGCGGCGCCGAGATTTTGATCAAGGCCCTGCAGGCCGAGAATGTGCAGTACGTTTGGGGCTATCCCGGCGGCGCAGTACTCCATATTTACGACGCGTTTTATAAGCAAAACACGATTCAGCACGTGCTGGTGCGCCATGAGCAGGCGGCGGTACACGCTGCTGACGGCTATGCCAGAGCGACCGGTGAGGTCGGCGTGGCCTTGGTAACGTCGGGGCCGGGTGTTACCAATGCGGTGACTGGCATTGCCACCGCCTATATGGACAGCATTCCGATGGTGATCATCACCGGCCAGGTGCCAACCCACGCCATCGGTCTGGACGCTTTCCAGGAGTGCGATACCGTGGGCATCACACGCCCCATCGTGAAGCACAATTTTTTGGTCAAAGATGCTCGCGATATGGCGGACATTATGAAGAAGGCCTTCCATATTGCGCGCAGTGGCCGTCCCGGTCCGGTCGTGGTCGATATTCCCAAGGATGTGTCCTTCAAGAAAGTTCCCTACAAGGGCTACCCTGCCAGTGTGGAAATGCGCTCCTATAACCCGGTGCGTAAAGGCCACGGCGGGCAGATCCGCAAAGCTTTGCAGCTCTTGCTCGCGGCCAAGCGTCCCTATATTTATACCGGTGGCGGCGTGTTGCTCAGTGATTCCTCGGTCCAATTGCGAACCCTGGTGGATATGCTGGGCTACCCTTGCACCAATACCCTGATGGGTTTGGGCGCTTACCCGGCCTCGGACCGCAAGTTTCTGGGCATGCTGGGGATGCATGGAACGATTGAAGCGAACAACGCCATGCAAAACTGCGATGTGTTGTTGGCCGTCGGCGCTCGCTTTGACGACCGAGTGATCGGTAACCCCAAGCATTTCGCGCAAAACGAGCGCAAGATCATCCATATCGATATTGACCCCTCCAGCATTTCCAAGCGCGTGAAGGTGGACATCCCCATCGTTGGTGACGTCAAAGAAGTGCTAAATGAACTGATCGCAATGATCAGGGAAAGCACGGTCAAGCCCGACGCCCATGCGCTGGGCGCTTGGTGGGACACGATTGAAGGCTGGCGCGCGCGCCAGTGCCTGAAATATGACCATGGCAAAGGCGATGTGATCAAGCCTCAGTTTGTGGTCGAGACCCTGTGGAATATGACCAAGGATGGCGATACCTACATCACATCCGACGTCGGACAGCACCAGATGTGGGCGGCGCAGTATTACCGCTTTGACCAACCCCGCCGCTGGATTAATTCGGGTGGCCTGGGCACCATGGGCGTGGGTATTCCTTACGCTATGGGTATAAAGCTGGCCAAGCCCGAGAGCGAGGTTTTTTGTATTACGGGTGAGGGCTCGGTGCAGATGTGTATTCAGGAGCTTTCAACCTGTTTGCAATACAACACGCCTATCAAAATCGTCTCTTTGAACAACCGTTACTTGGGTATGGTGCGCCAGTGGCAAGAGGTGGAGTACGAAGGCCGCTATAGCCATAGCTACATGGATGCCCTGCCCAATTTCGTGAAACTTGCCGAGGCCTACGGTCATGTGGGGATGCTGATTGAGCGCCCGCAAGACGTGGAGCCGGCTTTGCGCGAGGCACGGCGCCTGAAGGATCGCACTGTGTTCATGGATTTTCGGACCGACCCGACAGAAAACGTCTTCCCCATGGTGCAAGCGGGCAAGGGCATTACCGAAATGCTGCTAGGTTCGGAAGATCTGTAAGCGCCAAAGTTGGCATTTAATTAACCATTGACTGACAAATCTATTGCTTGCCAAGCCTGTGCGTTACCGCGCGCGGGGGAGGGCGGTGAAAAGAGGCGTCTATTTTTATGAAACACATCATCGCTGTTTTGCTGGAAAACGAACCCGGCGCCCTGTCCCGCGTGGTCGGCTTGTTTTCTGCGCGTGGATACAACATTGAGTCATTAACGGTGGCACCCACCGAAGACCCCAGCTTGTCGCGCATGACCTTGCAGACTAATGGCTCAGACGACGTGATTGAGCAGATCACCAAACATTTGAACCGCCTGATCGAGGTAGTCAAGGTGGTGGATTTGACCGAAGGCGCGTACATCGAGCGCGAACTCATGATCGTCAAGGTGCGCGCTGTGGGTAAAGAGCGCGAGGAAATGAAGCGCATGGCCGATATTTTCCGCGGCCGGGTCATCGACGTAACGGACAAAAGCTACACCGTAGAGTTGACCGGCGACCAGGCAAAAAATGATGCGTTTTTGCAGGCTATCGAGACGGATGCTATTTTGGAGACGGTACGCACGGGTGCCAGTGGCATAGGGCGCGGTGAGCGGGTGTTGCGCGTGTGAGCGAAGTGGCTTCGTTGCGCACCTTCCAGCGCATAGCGGGCCGCTTGAATTGGTTTTGTAACTTGGCGCAGGACGCCATTATTTTTCGGAGAAAAGCATGAAGGTGTATTACGACAAAGACTGCGACCTGAGCCTGATCAAAGGTAAAACGGTGGCTATCATCGGTTATGGCAGCCAGGGACATGCCCATGCCCAAAATTTGAATGACAGCGGTGTGAAAGTCGTTGTTGGCCTACGCAAAGGCGGCGCATCTTGGCCTAAGGTGGAAAAAGCGGGCTTAGAAGTCGCCGAAGTGGCAGATGCCGTGCGCGCAGCCGATGTGGTGATGGTTTTGCTGCCCGATGAGCAAATCGGTACGGTTTATACCCAGGATATCGAGCCCAACATTAAACCGGGTGCGTCGCTGGTGTTTGCCCACGGATTTAACGTGCATTACGGCCTGGTCAGTCCCCGCGCCGACTTGGATGTCTGGATGGTCGCGCCCAAGGCGCCCGGCCATACTGTGCGTGGAACCTATGCCCAAGGCGGCGGTGTGCCCCATCTGATCGCAGTGCACCAAGACAAATCGGGCCGCACGCGCGATATGGCGCTGAGCTACGCCATGGCCAATGGCGGCGGCAAGGCCGGCATCATTGAAACCAATTTCCGCGAAGAGACGGAGACGGACTTGTTCGGCGAACAAGCCGTTTTGTGCGGTGGAACGGTAGAACTGATCAAAGCCGGTTTTGAAACTCTGGTGGAAGCCGGTTATGCGCCCGAAATGGCCTATTTCGAATGCCTGCACGAACTTAAACTGATCGTGGATATGATTTATGAAGGCGGCATCGCCAACATGAATTATTCGATCTCCAACAATGCCGAGTACGGTGAATATGTCACCGGACCGCGCATCGTGACGGACGCGACCAAAGCGGCCATGCGCCAGTGCCTCAAGGACATTCAAACCGGCGAATACGCCAAGAGCTTTATCTTGGAAAACAAGGCGGGAGCCCCAACCCTGTTGAGTCGCCGCCGTTTGACCGCGGAGCACCAGATTGAGCAAGTCGGCGAGACCTTGCGCGCGATGATGCCTTGGATCAAGAAAAACAAATTGGTAGACCAAACCCGCAACTAGTCCGGCTCTGCCTAAATGGAGACGGCGTCCAAAGGCCACTGAGGTGGCCTTTGGCTTTTGAAGAGATATGCCGCCCGGGCTGGCTAAGCGTACACTGCATTCGGTATGCGGTAGCAGTAGCGCCCGGCCGCACGCCCCATCTGAATTACACCAGGATCATTGCATGGACGAAAACACGCAGGCTGACGGCGACGAGCCGGTTTTTGTGCGCAAACGGCGCAAAGGCATTTATGTCCTTCCCAATTTATTTACTTTAGCGGCTTTGTTTGGCGGCTTTTATGCGGTGGTAATGGCCATGCAAGGGCATTTCGATCAGTCTGCCATCGGCATTTTTTGCGCCATGGTGTTGGACAGCTTAGATGGACGCGTGGCCCGCATGACCAACACCCAAAGTGCCTTTGGCGAGCAAATGGATTCGCTGTCGGACATGGTGTCCTTTGGCGCCGCGCCGGCCCTGGTGTCCTACGAATGGGTGCTTAAGGGCTTGGGTAAATGGGGTTGGTTTGCCGCTTTTGTGTATTGTTCTTGTGCGGCCTTGCGATTGGCTCGTTTCAATGTGAACACCCATGTGGTCGACAAGCGCTATTTCCAAGGGCTTCCGTCGCCCGCTGCGGCGGCCTTGGTCGCCGGCTTTATCTGGTGGTGTACCGATTTAGGTATTGCACCAGCTTCGGTGGCTTGGTTTATGTTCGCTTGGGTGCTTTACGCCGGACTCACCATGGTGACCAACCTCCCGTTTTACAGCTTCAAAGACGTCAGCATGAAGCAAAGCGTGCCTTTCGCCGTTATTGTTTTGATCGCCTTGGGGATCGCCATTATCAATATCGATCCACCGACTGTGATGCTAGGAATTTTTGTGGTGTATGGTTTCAGCGGCTACGTGGTCTACGGAATACGTAAATTTCGAGGCGTTCCGGTCAGCGTGATCAGTACCTCAACGGATGAGCCCGATGAGCGTGGGATGCATAAATAAATTGCCTTACCACTGCGTACATAACCTCAGCGGCGCGGCCAAACGCGTGGCCAGATGACGGTATATTGGCAAAACTGGGCGGCGCATGGTCACTGTGACGGGCACGCGCCCGGACATTATGGTGGCCTCTTCAAAAGCGTACTTGAGCGCCCTCAAGCAGCTGCAAAACAAGTCCAATCCCCCCTACACCCTGGGCTTAGTTGTAGATTTACATGAATTTGCATCATGTTTCTCATGTAAGTGCTTGATTTGTTATATTTTTTGATTAAAATGCAATTTTCAACTGAAGGAAGCGCGGGTTTAGTGCCTAAAAAGTCGTATCCGGTGCACATTGGCTAAAAAACTTTTAACTTTATTGTCACTTTTGCTTTGCTTAGGCATGACCTTTGCCGCGCAGGATGTCAAGCGCAAGGGCCGCGTCGATCCGCCCAGCCAGCAAATAAAGAGCAAGTGGGTTAAGGCGAAAAATTTCGGGAAAGCGCCGGTAAAGAGCAAAGCCAGGAAACAGGTTGCGAAAAAGCCAAGTTTTGGTGACGTCGCCGGCTTGCACCGCGCCCCTGATGCGCTGGCGCTCAAGTCCAGCGTGGCTTTCGTGATTGACCAAGACACCAAAGAGGTCTTGTTGCACAAAAATGAACTGGCAGTGCTCCCGATTGCCTCGCTCACCAAATTGATGACAGGCGTGCTGATCAGCGAAGCGCGTCTTCCGATGGATGACTTAATCACCATCAGTCAGGATGACGTAGACATGGAAAAGGGCAGCCGTTCTCGCCTGACTGTGGGCACCAGACTTAGCCGGGGAGAGTTGTTGCATTTGGCGCTGATGTCTAGCGAGAACCGCGCTGCCTATGCGCTGGGCCGAACCTTCCCCGGAGGAATGCCTCATTTCGTTAGCCTTATGAACGCCAAAGCCGCAGAGCTAGGCATGGCCGCTACCAGTTATGTGGAGCCGACCGGGCTCTCCAGCAAAAACCAATCAAGTGCCAAAGACCTTGCTACCTTGGTCAATTACGCTTATGCCGACCCCACCTTGCGCGAGTATTCCACC
>CANNEW010000057.1 GCA_947503685.1 Comamonadaceae bacterium
CCTTTGTGGCCCGCATGGCCAAGTTCGTGAAGGCCAGCCTCAAAGGCTGGAATGACGCGGTGAAAAACCCCGCTGAAGCGGCCAAGATCGTCGTCGCCGGCGACACCTCGGGCAGCGCCAACGAAGCAGTGCAAAAGCGCCAGATGGAAAACGTGGCTAAGCTGATCACCAACGCCGGCACCGCCAAGATGGGCTACCTGGAGCCCGCCGCTTTCGAGCGCACGGTCAAGGTGCTGCTGTCCAGCGGCAGCTCTCCCGTGATCAAGAAAGACCCGGGCAAAGCAGCTTATTCGCACGCCATCTGGGAAGCTTCTACCAAGTAAGCGCTTGGCTGGCTGAAGTCCGGCCGCAGCAATGCGGCGGGGCATAGGTTTGAAGATATGGAAGAGCCCGATCACGCAAGTGGTCGGGCTTTTTTGATGATTGCAGCCCATCCGGGAAGCGTACGAGGCGTTTATGCCAACGGACTGAGCCGGCTGTAGCTGGGCGACCCTCATGCACAGCAGGCGCAAGACATGGCGGGCCTGACAAAAATCCCAAGCCATGCCATGATTGGGCCATGACAACTCCCAAGCACCCGCACGATCACGATCACGATCACGACCATGACCATGACCATGGCTCGGAACTCTCCGAAGCAGCCATCCGCGTACGCGCTTTGGAAACCGTCTTACTGGCCAAGGGCTATGTGAACGCTGATGCTTTAGACCTGATTGTCGAAACCTACGAAACCAAAATCGGGCCACGCTGCGGCGCGCAAGTGGTAGCGCGGGCCTGGGTAGATGCAGATTACAAAGCGCGCCTGCTAGCCGATGGCACGGCCGCCGTGGCCGAGTTGTCTTTCTCGGGCCGACAGGGCGAGCATTTAAAGGTGGTGGAGAACACCGATGGCGTACACAACATGGTGGTGTGTACGCTGTGCTCTTGCTACCCATGGCCGGTGCTCGGCCTGCCGCCGGTTTGGTACAAGTCCGCGCCCTACCGGTCGCGCGCGGTGTTGGAGCCGCGCGCTGTGCTGACCGACTTTGGCGTGACGCTGCCACCGGATAAAACGGTGCGCGTGTGGGACTCCACCGCAGAAATTCGCTACCTGGTATTACCCCAGCGCCCGGCAGGCACAGTAGGTTGGAGCGAAGCGCAATTAGCCGAACTGGTAACACGCGACAGCATGATCGGCACAGGCTTACCTATGGCGGCCCAGTCCCACACGCCCGGCGCTGCGGGCACCGATGGAGCCGGCGCATGAACGGCCCGCAAGACCTGGGCGGCATGATGGGTTTTGGGCCGGTGTGCCCAGAGGCTAATGAGCCGGTGTTTCATGGGCAATGGGAAAAGCGCGCACTGGCGATCACGCTGGCTAGCGCCGCATTAGGCGAGTGGAATCTGGACATGGGCCGACACGCCCGCGAGTCGCTGCCACCGCCGGTGTACCTGGGCGTGTCCTATTACGAAATCTGGACCCGCGCCCTGGCCCATATGCTGGATGAGCGTGGCCTGGTGACGGCCCAAGAAGTGCAAAATGCGCAGATGCTGGTGCCGCCAGTGCCGACCAAAAAACCAGCAGCGACGGCTGCGCAAGTGCAAGCGGCCTTGGCTGCGGGCAGCCCCTATGACCGCAAGGCAAACCAGCCGGCGCGCTTTGCGGTGGGCGATGTGGTGCGCACCCGCGTGATGCACCCGGCCACGCACACGCGCTTGCCGCGTTATGTGCGCGGTAAGACGGGCAAAGTGGTAACGGTGCACGGCGCTTTTGTGTTTCCGGATACGCACGCCCACGGGCAAGGCGAGCAAGCCGCTTGGTGCTACGGCCTGCGTTTTGGCGGCACCGAGTTGTGGGGCGCGGATGCAGACCCCACGCTGGAGGTGATGGTCGATTGTTGGGAGCCTTATTTGCTGGAGACCGCTGCATGAGCGCGCCCGCCGAGATTCTGGCCCTGGTACCCGCCCTGCCCTGCGATGCCGAGGGCCCGGTGTTTCGCGAGCCCTGGGAAGCGCAGGCTTTTGCCCTAGCCATTGATGCGCATGCACGCGGTCTGTTCAGCTGGCCCGAATGGGCCGCCGAGTTGTCCACGCAAATCAAAGCCGCGCAAGCCGCTGGCGACCTGGATACCGGCGAGACCTACTACCGCCACTGGTTGGCCACACTGGAATCTTTGACGGTGCAAAAAGGCGCGGTCAGCCGTTCGCAACTGGAACAAGTGCAAGCCGCCTGGGACCATGCCGCAAAAGCCACACCGCATGGGCAGCCGGTGGTGTTGGCCGATAGTGCGCTTGCTGGGGTAGGTTTTTGAACCGGGCGTTACGCCGCTAGGCGGCGTACTAGAACCCAGCAGTTTTACTGCGCCTGAAACCCGCTTTGCTTAATGATGCGCGCCCAAGTTTGCGCGTAAGCCTGTTCGCGGCTTGCCAATTGAGCGGAAGACATAAAGCCCACCGTCAGGCCCATGGCAGTTAGGGGCTCGCGCACTTCGGGCATCACCAGCACTTTGGTCAGCGCATCGGAGAAGCGGTCGATGACCGCTTTGGGCGTGCCGGCTGGGGCAAAAAAGCCGTAGTAAGGGACGTCTTCAAAACCGGCCAGCCCCAGTTCGGCGAAGGTGGGTACATCGGGCAGAACGGCTTGGCGGTTGGCGCCCAGCACCGCCACGATGCGCACTTTGCCGGCCTTGTGGTTTTCGATGAAATCGGGCACCGAGGCCACACCGGCGGCGATCTGGTTGCCCAGCATGTCGGCCATCATGGGGGCGCTGCCCCGATAGGGCGCACTGTTCAAATCCAGCTTGTATTTTTCGCCAATCACTTTGACCAAAAACTCGGGCACCGAGGCGGGGGCGGGTACGCCCACCGTGCCCTTGCCGCCGCCCGCGCTGCGCACCCAGGCGCTGTAGTCGTTGACCGACTTGGCAGGCGTACCGCCCGAAACGGCCAGCGCGTTCACAAAGGTGGCAAATCCGGCGACGGCGACAAAGTCGCGCGCCGGCTCAAAACCAGGGTTTTTAACGACCAGCGGCAGGACGGAGATGGTATGGTCATGCGACAGAAACACTGTGTTGCCATCGGGCGCAGCGGCTTTGAGCGCTTGCGCGGCGATCTGGCCACCGGCACCGGCTTTGTTTTCCACCACCACCGGCACGCCGAGTTGGTCTTTGAGCTTATCGGCCAGGATGCGGGCAATTGCGTCGGTACCGCCGCCTGGCGGAAAGCCAACCAGCACTTTGACCGGGCCGCTTTGAGCCCATACCACGGGAGCCAAACACAAGACTACACCGGCCAACAAAGCTTGCGACACGCTGCGCAAGCGACGGGAAATGAACATGTTCAGCACTCCTTCACGAATAGGCCATCCGCGCCGGGATGGCCCGCGTGCGGAGGTTTAGAACAAGCCGACCACTTTGCCGGAATCGTCGATATCAATGTGGTCCGCCGAGGGAACCTTGGGCAGGCCCGGCATGGTCATGATATCGCCACAAACCATCACGATGAATTCGGCGCCAGCGGCCAGGCGCACTTCGCGGATGTTGACGGTGTGGTCCGTGGGCGCGCCACGGCGTGCGGCGTCGGTGGAGAAGGAGTACTGCGTCTTGGCGACGCACACCGGGTAGTGGCCGTAACCGGCCTCTTGCAGGCGCTTGATTTCAGCGCGCACTTTGGCATCGGCGCTGATGTCGCTGGCGCCATAGATTTTGGTAGCGATGGCTTTCATCTTGTCCCACAAAGTCGCGTCGTCTTCATACACAAACTTAAAGCCGTTGTCGGGCTTGTCAGTCAATGCCACCACCGCGCGCGCCACCTCTTCGGCACCCGCGCCGCCATCGGCCCAATGGCGCGCTGACAGCACCGGCACATCCAGATAAGCCAGCTTGTCTTTGAGCAGCGCAAACTCAGCCGGTGTATCGGCGGTGAACTGGTTCATGGACACCACGCAAGGCAGGCCGTAGTGGTTGCGGATGTTGTTGACGTGGCGATCCAGATTGGCAATGCCGCGCTCCAGCGCCGGCAGGTTCTCGGTGTTGAGTTCTTTCAGATCGCAACCGCCGTGGTACTTGAGCGCGCGAATCGTGCCCACCAACACTACCGCCGAAGGGCGCAGGCCGGACTTGCGGCACTTGATGTCAACAAACTTTTCAGCACCCAGGTCGGCGCCGAAGCCGGCTTCGGTGACCACATAGTCGCCTAACTTAAGCGCCATCTTGGTCGCCAGCACCGAGTTGCAACCGTGCGCGATATTGGCAAACGGGCCGCCGTGGATAAAGGCCGGGTTGTTTTCCAGGGTCTGTACCAGATTGGGCTTGAGCGCTTCGCGCAACAACACCGTCATGGCACCGTGGGCTTTGAGATCGCGTGCGCAAACCGGCTTTTGGTCGCGGGTGTAGCCGATCACGATATTGCCTAGGCGCTCTTTCAAGTCCTTCAGGCTGGTGGCTAGGCAGAAAATCGCCATCACTTCAGAGGCCACCACGATGTCAAAACCGTCCTGACGGGGATAGCCATTGCCCGGGCCTCCCAGGGACACGGTGATATCGCGCAGCGCCCGGTCGTTCATGTCCATCACGCGCTTCCAGGTGATGCGGCGCACATCGATGCCCAAGGCGTTGCCGTGGTGGATGTGGTTGTCGATCAGCGCGGACAGCAGATTGTTGGCCAAACCGATGGCGTTGAAGTCGCCGGTAAAGTGCAGGTTGATGTCTTCCATGGGCACCACTTGCGCCATGCCGCCGCCGGCCGCACCGCCCTTCATGCCAAACACCGGACCCAGGCTGGGCTCGCGAAGACAAATAATGGTTTTCTTACCGATGCGGTTGAGCGCATCGCCCAAGCCTACGGTGGTGGTGGTCTTGCCCTCGCCCGCCGGTGTGGGGCTGATGGCGGTGACCAAAATTAGTTTGCCGTCGGGGCGGTCGTTCAGGCTGTCCACATACTCCAGCGACACCTTGGCTTTGTAGCGGCCATAAGGATCGAGCGCATCGTCCGGAATGCTCAGGCCGGCGGCGATCTGGCTGATGGGCTTCATAGTGGCTTTTTGGGCGATTTCGATGTCTGAAAGCATTGGGGGATTCTCCATTCGTGATTCAAAAGTGCTGCGCCTGCGCCGCACAAGGTTCATAAGCATAAACAACCGTGGCGCAATGTACGTTTTGTGCTCCTGGCGGAACTGCCGGTTTAGCGACCCGCCATTGTCGCTATACGACACGGCCTACCGGAGCGTGCAATCCGATTAATTGGCGCGCTCGGCCAGCAAATGCTGCACGGCCAGGCGCCACTGCGCAGCATCGATGGCGCGTACACCATCGGGCAGGCATTGCGTGATGCCGCTTTCGGACAGCACAAAGTCCATGCGCACATCGTGCGCCTGCGGATCCAGGGTATCGATACGCGACAGATCAAAAGCCGTCGCGATACATACCGGCTTGCGCGCCATGGCGGCCAGCGTGCGGTCAAAGTAGCCGCCGCCGTAGCCCAGGCGATAGCCCTGCGCGTCTATGCCCACCGGCGGAACCAAGAGCACATCGGGCATCAGGGTTTCCGTGTCGCGCGGCACCGGGATGTCGTACACCCCCTTGTCCATCACGACGCCGGGCCACCAGTGACGAAAATCCAAGTGCAACCCCGGACCGAGCACTACCGGCAAAGCGCTGCGTACACCGCGTGCACGCAAATGGGCGGCCAGCGGGCGCGCATCAAACTCGGCCCGGTAAGGCCAACATAAGCCCAAAACGCAAGGCGCCTGCAAATCCAGCACCTCCACCAGCAAGGCGTTGATGGACGCGCTCCAAGCCGCGCGGTCCTGCGCGGATGCTGAGGTGCGCGCCGCTAGCAATTGCGTGCGTTGCTGTTTGCGCCAGGCCGCCTGGGCAGGTGTCAGAGCCAAAGCAAGCCCAAGCTTGCAAGCCTGCGCGAAATGCGCGCAAAGGTGCTAGTGACCCTAAGCATTGGTGTCCGCTTGCGCTGAAATCTGCTCGGCCAAAGTTCGAGCGCTAAGCCGCATATTCCGCCACCGGTACGCAGCTGCAAAACAGATTGCGGTCGCCATAGACGTTGTCCACGCGGCCCACGGCGGGCCAATATTTTTGCAAAAGTAAATCGGGCAGTGGGAAGGCGCCCAGCTCGCGCGTGTAAGGCCTGTCCCAGTCGCTGTGCACCACGCTGGCCGCGGTGTGCGGTGCGCGCACCAGCGGGTTGTTGTCGCGTGGCCAGCGGCCTTGTTCGACCTGGGCAATTTCTTTGCGAATAGCAATCATGGCATCGATGAAACGGTCCAGCTCCTGGCGGGTTTCGCTTTCGGTGGGCTCAACCATGAGCGTACCGGCCACCGGGAAGCTGAGTGTCGGTGCATGAAAGCCGTAGTCAATAAGGCGCTTGGCCACGTCTTCGGCGCTCACGCCCGAGCTTTCTTTGAGCGGGCGCAAATCCAAAATGCATTCATGCGCCACCCGTCCGTTGGCACTGGCGTAGAGCGTGGGGTAGTGGTCATGCAAACGGTGGCTGATGTAGTTGGCTGCCAAGATAGCCGCCTCGGTGGCGTGGCGCAAACCGGCCTCGCCCATCATGCGGCAGTACATCCAGCTAATGGGCAACACCGCCGCATTACCCAAAGGCGCTGCCGAAATACTGCCGATATGCGCGCCACTGGCACCCGTGCTGACATGGCCGGGCAGGTAAGGCACCAAGTCTTGCACCACGCATACCGGCCCGACGCCGGGGCCGCCACCGCCGTGTGGAATGCAAAAGGTTTTATGCAAATTCAGGTGGCTGACATCGCCGCCAAACTCGCCCGGCGCGGCTACGCCTACCAGCGCATTCATGTTCGCGCCATCGACATACACGCGCCCACCGTGGCTATGCACCAAAGCGCACAAGTCTTTCACCTGGGTTTCAAACACGCCGTGCGTGCTGGGGTAGGTGATCATGACGCAAGCCAGATTCGCGCTGTATTTCTCGCAATGCTTACGCAAATCCTCCATATCCACATTGCCGTGGCTGTCGCAGGCGGTAACCACTACGTCCAGCCCCGCCATTTGCGCGCTGGCCGGGTTGGTGCCGTGGGCCGAAGACGGAATCAGGCAGATGTTGCGGTGCCCCTGACCGTGCGCAGCCTGGTACGCGCGGATAACCAGCAAACCGGCGTATTCGCCCTGGCTGCCGGCATTGGGCTGCAGGCTGATGCCGGCATAGCCTGTAGCCTGGCACAACCAAGCGCGCAACTGTTCGTCCAGCATGGCATAGCCCTGCAATTGCGCAGCCGGTGCGAAAGGGTGTACCTGCGCGAACTCGGGCCAGGTGATGGGAATCATCTCGCTGGTGGCATTGAGCTTCATGGTGCACGAGCCCAGCGGAATCATGCTGCGGTCCAGCGCCAGGTCTTTATCGCTCAAGCGGCGGATATAGCGCAACATACCGGTTTCGGAGTGGTAGCTGTTAAACACCGGATGTGTCAGAAAGCTGCTGGTACGGCGCAGCGCTGCGGGAATCATGGAGCCGGGTGCTTGCGCCAGTGCATCCCATTGCGGCAAGGCCTGCCCGTCTTTTGCAAAAATGCCCCATAGCAAAACCACGTCCTCGCGCATGCTGGTTTCGTCCAGCGAGATGCCGATGCAGGTGCTGCGCAACATGCGCACATTGGCCCCGGCGGCTACCGCTTTAGTAGCGATGGTTTGCGCAGCGGCAGCGCTGCCGGTATCTATCGTCAAAGTATCAAAAGCGCTGTCATACAGAGGCGCGCAGCCCAGGCTGGACAGGCCTGCGGCCAGCGTGGCGGTGTAGGCCGCTACGCGCTGCGCGATACGCGTGAGGCCAAGTGGTCCGTGGTAGACCGCATACATGCTGGCCACCACGGCGGGCAGTACTTGCGCGGTACAAATATTGGAGGTGGCTTTTTCGCGGCGTATGTGTTGCTCGCGGGTTTGCAGCGCCAGGCGGTAGGCCGGTTTGCCGTGCACATCCACACTGACGCCCACCAAGCGGCCTGGCATGGAGCGTTTGAATTCATCGCGACAGGCCAGGAAAGCGGCATGCGGACCGCCAGCGCCCATGGGCATGCCAAAGCGTTGCGTGCTGCCCACCACAATGTCGGCGCCCATTTCGCCAGGCGGTTTGAGCAGCGTCAGCGCCAGCAAATCCGCGGCCAATACCAAAGCAGCGCTTTTGGAATGCACCATGTCAGCGTCGTGCTGCCAGTCTTGCAGCCAGCCGGTGCTGCCGGGGTATTGGTTGATGGCAGCAAAGTAGTCGTCTTGTGCCAGCGCCGCGTACCAAGCCTCTGGCGAGTTCGCCACTTTCACCGTAATACCCAAAGGCGCGGCGCGGGTTTGGATGACGGCAATGGTTTGCGGGTGGCAATCGCCACCCACCACGAAGGTGTTGCCTTTGTTTTTGACACTGCGCTTGGCCAGGGTCATGGCTTCGGCAGCAGCCGTGGCTTCGTCCAGCATGGAGGCATTGGCGATCGGCATAGCCGTCAGGTCGCACACCATGGTTTGAAAATTCACCAAGGCCTCCATACGGCCCTGGCTGATCTCGGCCTGGTAGGGCGTGTAGGCGGTGTACCAGGCGGGGTTTTCCAGGATGTTGCGCAGAATCACACCCGGTGTGTGCGTGCCGTAATAGCCCTGGCCGATAAAGCTTTTGAGCACCCGGTTGTGCGCGGCCATGGCACGCAGTTCAGCCAGTGCTGCTGCCTCACCGATGGCCGGGGGCAAATCCATGGGCGCGCTGCGCCGGATATTGGCCGGGACGATGCCTGCAATGAGGCTCTCGCGCGACGCTTCGCCGATGGTAGACAGCATGTGCGCCTCGTCTTGCGGTGATAGGCCAATATGCCGGGCGACAAATTCCTGCGGGTTTTCTAAGGCGCTCCAGGATGTGGCGATGGGTTTGCTCATAGCGGCTTTCCTCACAAACAGGGCGTGGCCTGCGATAGAAAATTAAGAGACTAAATATGCGAAGACGCTTAAGCCGTCATGGCCTTGTAGGCGGCTTCGTCCATGAGCGCGGTGAGCTGGCCGGGGTCGCTCAGGCGCACCTTGAAAAACCAGCCTTCGCCCTGCGGGTCGGTATTGGCCAAGGACGGGTTGTCGCGCAAGGCTTCGTTCACTTCGACGATCACGCCCGAGACCGGCATATATACATCGGCAGCGGCTTTGACCGACTCGACCACGCCGGTGACATCGCCTTGGGTAAAAGTCTTGCCCACTTCGGGCAGTTCGACAAACACCACATCCCCCAGTGCGTCTTGCGCATGGTGCGTGATGCCAACCACGGCACTGCCGTTGTCATTGGAAACCCATTCATGGTCAGCGGTATAGAGGAGGCTCATAAATTATCCTTTTGGCGAGTAGATGAAGTTAGTGAAATGGTGCAATCGAAATAGGCTAAGCAGCCCGGCGGTAACGGTGGGGAACAAAAGGCATGGCGCAGACCTGCATAGGCACGCGCTTGCCGCGCACCAGTGCAAACAGCGGCGTGCCTAGTGTCGTGCAAGCTTGCGGCACATAGGCCATGGCAATCGGCGCATCCGCGCTAGGCCCTAAGAGGCCGCTGCACACCGCACCGGCGCTTTGGCCTTGGGCGTCTTCCAGCAAGGCGGGCTCGCGCACCGGTATGCGCTCTAGCGCGCGCAAGCCCACACGCAGGCGGCCCGCGCCCTGCTGCATTTGCGCAAATAAAGCGTCTGCGCCCACAAATCCACCAGCGCGCGCGCCGCCTGGGCGACGTACTTTTTGGACCGCCCACATGAGCTGCGCCTCTAAGGGCGTGGTGGCTGCGTCCATGTCATTGCCGTACAAGCACAAACCGGCTTCCAGGCGCAGCGAATTGCGTGCGCCCAGGCCTATGGGCATGACCTCGGGCTGGGCCAGCAAGACCTGGGCCAGAGCGCTCGCGCCGTCCTGGTGCACGGAGATTTCAAAACCATCCTCGCCGGTATAGCCAGAGCGCGTAATGTAGAGCGCATGGCCTTGCCAAGTGAAGCTTGCGCCATCCATAAACACCATGGCTTGCACGCCGGGCACCAGGCGCTGCAATGCGGTCACCGCAGCGGGGCCTTGCAAAGCCAGCAAAGCGTATTCGGGCATGGGGGCGACGCTGCATTGCGCGCCAATGTGCGCCTGGATATGGGCGATGTCGGCCTGTTTGCAGGCGCCGTTCACCACTACAAAAATACCGTCCTCGCGCAAGCTGAACATCAGGTCATCCAGGATGCCGCCTTGTGCATTGAGCAGCATGCCGTAGCGCTGGCGACCAGGTGCCAGGCCAATGACATCGGCGGGCACCAGTTGCTCAAAGGCCGACGCCGCCTGCGGGCCTGAAAGCAAAAGCTGGCCCATATGCGAAACGTCAAAAAGGCCGGCTTGGGCACGGGTGTGCAGATGTTCTGCCAGCACTCCGGCAGGGTATTGCACCGGCATGCTGTAGCCAGCAAATGGCACCATGCGCGCGCCCAGCGACACATGCAAATCGTAGAGCGGGGTGCGTAACAAGGGCGGGGTGGGATGGGGCTCAGACAAACGGGGCTCCAGACGAGCGGCCTGCCAAATGCAGTGCGCAATGCGCAAGGCAAGCCGGGAACCCTGTTGTCCGCTTTACCTGAGAGATTCAACGCCGACCCATGCCGGCGCATTGCCCCTTCGGTGGACAGCCGCGAAGGGCTGCCTCTCTCCAACAGAATGATTAGTCAGTCCTTTTGCCTGAGCGTTCAGCCTTCGGCGGTCTTGCGACTCTCTCCTGACCACACTATTCTAGTGCCAGGCCATCCTATGCCCCCTTAGCCAGTTGGCGCTGGTGAAAAATAAAGCCCAGGCTGTTGAGTAGCAACTGTGCGGCCAGGATGGCAGTGATGCCGGTCGGGTCGTAGGCCGGTGCCACCTCCACCAAGTCCATGCCCACAATCCTGCCTTGGCAGCGCTTGACCAGCGCCTCGATGATTTCCAAGACCTCGTAGTACAAAAAGCCGCCGTGGCTGGGCGTGCCGGTGCCTGGCGCGATAGACGGGTCAAAGCCGTCGATGTCAATAGTGAAGTAGTACTGCGCTGCCTCGGGGATCGCGGCCAGTACACCGGCCACGCCCATCTTGCGCACCTGGCGCACCGAGTAAATCTGCGAACCGGCAGCGCGTGCGGCGTCATAGTCATCGCGGTTAGAGGAAGAGACATTGCGTATGCCCAGCTGCGTCATGCCGGTGATGTGGTCCATCTCAGAGGCGCGGCGCAGCGGGTTGCCGTGGCCGTAGCGCACGCCATGGCGTTCGTCCACAAAGTCCAGGTGCGCGTCGAAATGCACGATATGGATAGGGCCCATGCCATCAAAAGCCTTGATCACCGGCGCGTGTACCGAATGGTCACCGCCCAGCACCAGCGGCATGGCCCCCGACGCCAAAATTTTGCGGATGGCGTACTCGGTATTGGCATGGCTTTTGTGCATA
>CANNEW010000058.1 GCA_947503685.1 Comamonadaceae bacterium
GGTGCTGCGGCGCAGTCTTTGCCAGGGCGCGGCGGCGCGCAGAGTCTCCAGCACGTTGATGCGTTGGCCGGCGCGCGGCTCGCCCTTGCGCGCGCCCACGGGACGGCCCCGCAAAGCGTTTTTTTGCTCGGCACCGGCGCTGCCAGAAGTGGGCGTTTTGGCACGCTGCAAAGCGCCTATCTTCAGGCTGGCGAGCAAGCCGGCGGGTATGGCCGCTTGCGCCGCTTCGAGCACGCGCTCGGCCATTTCTTGCGGGTCTGGCGGCTGGCTGTCGGCGTCGTCGTCGTCCTCGTTCTTCGAGTCGTCTTGCGCATCTTGGGGCGGCTCGGGCGGCGGCTCGGGGGCTGGCTGCTCGGGTGGCTCGGGTGGGCTTGCTTGCTCTTGTGGTGGCTCAGGTTCCTGTTGCTCGGGCGCAGGGGGCAGGCGGGTGGCGCGCGGCGCCAGCACCACGCGCGCAGCAACGGCAATATGTTCTTCTTCTACCGTGTCGCTGCCGGCCAGCGCGGCGGCGGCCCGGGCTGCGCGCGCAGCAAACAGGCTGGCGCGCAGCGAATCAATGCCCAGCGCCATCGCTGCCGCGCACAAGGCCTGCACCGACTCCTGGGCCATCTGCACCCGCCCCAAACGCAAACGTGCGGCTTGCACTTCATCCGCTGTCCACTGCGGGCCTTCTTCGTCCGCTGCTTGACTGTCCATGCGCAGATGAAAAGCCAGGCGCTCGGCCAGGCTGGCGGGCAGTTGCTCGTCCGCGTCGGCGCCTTCGTCCAGCGCCACCATGCCGACGCGGGCAGGCAGCACGCGGTCCAGGCCGTCGCGCTGCAGCAGCACCTGGCCGCTGTCGAGCACACTGCCAAAGCGCGCAGCCGCGCCCACCGTCATGCGCTCTGCCATGGCCAGCACCAGCACGCCGCCATCGGCCTGTGCCAACAAGCCTTGCAGCGCCACCGGGCGACCCGCTTGCAACGTGGCGCCCAGATCCAAACCACCCAGCAAGGCGGTATCGCCGGTATTCAAGGGCACCCGCCTGAATGGACTTTCTGCGGGCAAAAGGGTGCGCAAAAGCGACAGCCATTCATCGCGCGCTGCGCAGGCCGGTGCGCGCAAGGCCACACCGCCCAGGCCCGCCGGGTCTACGGCAAACAGGGCAGCAATCGTGGCGGCGTCGCCTTGCATGGCAAAAAATTATTTTTGCGGCGCTGTGGCCAGCTCGGCCAGCGCCCGTTCCACGCGGATGGACGAGCCCGCATCGTCCAGCGGATTGCGCCGCAAGCGGTGGCGCAAGGCCGGCGGAGCCACCTGCTCCAAATGCGCTTGCGTCACGGCCGTGTCGCCTTGCCAGGCGGCCAGGGCGCGGGCGGCGCGCACCAGCGTCAGGTCGCCGCGCAGCCCGTCGGTGCCCAGGGCCATGCACAACTGCGCTGTAAAGGCGCGCGCGCTATCGGGTATCTGCACCGCGGCCAGACGCTTGCGCCCGGCCACGATGCCTTTGCGCACCTTGTCATCCTCTTTTTTCCAATGCTCGGTAAAGGCTTGCGGGTCTTGCTCGAAGGCATCACGGCGCTTGACCACCTCGACCCGCTGTTCCAAAGTACCTGGCGTTTTCACTTCCACCGACAGACCAAAGCGGTCCAGCAACTGGGGCCGCAACTCGCCTTCTTCCGGGTTGCCGCTGCCGATCAGCACAAAGCGCGCCGGGTGGCGCACGCTCAGGCCTTCGCGCTCGACCACGTTCTCGCCCGAGGCGGCCACGTCGATCAGCAAGTCCACCAAATGGTCTTCTAGTAAATTGACTTCGTCGATGTACAAATAGCCTCGGTTGGCGCGTGCCAGCAGGCCGGGCTCAAAGGCCTTGACGCCCTGCGACAAAGCGCGCTCCAGGTCCAGCGCACCCACCACGCGGTCTTCGGTGGCGCCTAGTGGCAGATCGACCACCGGAACGCCGACCAACTCGCTGGGGCGGGCTTTGCCGTTGGCCGCGGCCAGGCAATCAGGGCAGCGGGCGGCGTCCGGGTCGCAGCCGTAGCGGCAGCCGGTGACGACGCGCATTTTGGGCAGCAAGGCGGCTAAGGCACGAACGGCGGTGGACTTGCCGGTGCCCCGGTCGCCAAAGACCAGCACGCCGCCAATCGTGGGGTCAATGGCGGTGAGCACGATGGAAAGCTTCATGTCGTCCTGGCCGACGATGGCGGAAAAAGGAAATGTCAAAGCCATGGGGTAAGGGGCAAAAGTGGGTAAAAACGAGGTAAATAAAGTGGATGGGTTTCAATGCGAGGCGTTGGCGATCAATTGTTCGCTCAATTCCCACAGGGCGATAGCGCGCGCACGGCTGCTGGCCTGGTCGGACAAGGGCTGGGCAAAAGCGGCCCGGCCCACTTTTTGCCGGTTGCCCCAGCTCCAGTGCTGGCCCGACTCGCCAAACTGCGGATCAATCACCACCTGGGCCACCCGCTCGCCAGCCAAAGCCTGGCTGACATAGCCCTTGGTGATATTTTTTTGGAACCACGGAAAAATCGTGCGAAACAAAGCCGGCGTGTCGCGAAATAAAGCAGTGTCAGCCACGCAGCCGGGGTAGAGGGTGTTAAACACAATGCCGGTGTCCGCGTGGTAGCGGCGGTGAAATTCGCGGCTCATCATCATGTTGCACAGCTTGCTGTCTTTATAGGCCTTACCCGGCTTGAAAGGCTTGCCGTCGATCATGGCCACCGGGTCGCGAAAGCCGGCTTTTAGCCCGGCAAAGTCGCCCAAATTGGCTGGCGCTGGAATGGGCACTTTGCCGCCGAACTCTTCGGAATTGGCGGTGACGGTGCCCAGCGTAATCAAGCGGCGCTGCGGGTGCTGCGAGCGCTGTAAAGCAGGTAGCAGCAACTGGCACAACAAAAAATGCCCAAAGTGGTTGGTCGCCACGCTGATTTCAAAGCCTTCGGGCGAGCGCTGCGGCGCTTGCAAGCGCGGCAAATAAACGGCCGCATTGCACACTAGCGCATCCAGCGGCAGGCCGGTGGCAGCAAAGCCATGCGCAAACTGGCGCACGGCGGCCAGCGAGCCCAGTTCCAGGTGCAGCAGCGTGACCGCGTCCGGCGCAAGGCCCAGGTCCGCCCAGGCGCGCCGGGTTTTGTCCAAATCGCGGCAGGCCATGACCACATGCCAGCCGCGCGCCACCAGCGCTTGCGTTGCATACAGGCCCACGCCCGAGGAAGCGCCCGTCACCATGGCGGTGGCTTGTGCTGCATTACTCACCGTTTTTCTCCGTCAAAAATTGCAGCACGCCGGGCAGGGCCTGCTGCGGGTTTTCTTCCATCGCCAAATGGCCCATATCCTCCAGCGCCAGCAAGCTATGGTGGGCAATACCCTGCTGGTAATCTGCGGCATTGCTAAACGGAATCATGGCGTCTTGGCGACCCCACACCAGTAAGGTGGGGGCACTGATTTTTTGCAGTAAAGGCTGCGGCTCGCGCAGGCTGGTTTGCTGCCAACGCGCCAACATCGCCGCGCGGGCGCCGGGCGCGCGCATCAAGTCGTGGTAGCGGCTCAGGTTCTCCTCGCTTAAGGCCGTAGGGCTGAAGTAGCCGGGCGCCAAGTTCATGCGCAGCAGCCAACGCGGCGCAATCCAGCGCATCAGGCCCATGCCAGCGGGCACTTGCGCCGGCTTGCCGTATTCAAAGCCGGGGCTGGCAAAACCGTCCGGCGCCAGCAGCACCAATTTGTCCACCCGCTCTGGCGCCGTAGCGGAAAACGTCCAGGCGATGCGCCCGCCAATCGAGTGGCCCAGCAGGCTGACTTTTTGCAGCCCGCGTGCATCGAGCAAGGCCTCGATGAGGGCGATGCTGCGTGCGTCGCTGTAGTCATTGCCGGCGTCGGGTGGGCTCAGCCCGCTGCCCGGCAGGTCCAGGCGCAGCACGCGCAAGTCTTTGGAAAGGGTTTGTGCCCAAGGCTCCCAGGTGTGCAAGCTGGCGCCAAAGCCGTGGATTAGCAACACGGCCGGCGCGTCTTGGGGGCCGCTGTCGCGCACATGCAGGCGCTGGTCCAGCACCTGCACCATGTCGCCGGGTGACTGCAAATACGGGCGCTCCAGGGTGGCACGGTCTAGGTCTGGCGTCCACAGCGTCCAAAGCGCCACTGCCAGCAGCAAAACGACGATCACGAATGCGGTTTTCATAGCTGGAAGCGGCAGGCTGTCATGCCCGCATCCTAACCAATCAGAGGCAGACAGGCTTTTTGCGTCTGATAAATATGACACTCGGCAGTGTCCTCTGCGGTTCGGGGCAGCCGCTATGCCATGCGCCGGGATTGGACCGATAAGGAAACTCAAGCGCATGAGGGCACCGAATACTGCCGAAGTCTGAAGTAATTGACAGCTGACCATTCCAGGAGGATACTCACATCATCGGCGATATGAAAAATTCCCCCAAACTCGTCATAGACACCAATATTCTGGTGGCCGCTACACGCAACCGCCATGGGCCATCTTTCGCGCTGATGCAAATTATTCGACTTGGGCAAGTGAAGATGGTTTGCAGCCCCGCACTTTTTTTGGAATACGAGGACGTTCTTAAGCGACCCGAGCAATTGTTGGCCTCTGGGCTGTTGGGCAGCGACATCGACGAGATTTTGAATGGGCTGGCCGCAACCATGGAGCCAGTCATGACGCATTACCAATGGAGACCGCAGTTGCGTGACCCTGCTGATGAAATGGTGCTCGAAGCCGCAGCCAATGCGCAAGCGCACGCCATCGTGACTTACAACCTGCGGGACTTTGGCCCCGCAAAGCTTTTTGGTATCCAGGTACTCAACCCGGAACAAGCCTTTCAACACTTTCGTCTTACCGTCACAAGGAGTACCAAGCCATGAGCAATTACGCTCTTCGACTGCCCGAATCGCTCAAACTGGCCGCCAAACGGATTGCCGCCGCCGATGACACCACCATGAACCAGTTTTTTGTAGTGGCCATTGCTGAAAAGATCAGCGCGATGGAGACCGCCAAATTTTTTGAGCATCGCGCCGCCTCGGGCAAGGCTGGCGCGGCCCAAGCGGCCTGGGACAAGGTGGGCTCCAATGCGGCCCTGACCGAGGATCAATGGAGCCGGTGACGGCGCATTGAAAAGCCGCGCAGCCCTTGCGCACTATGCGCGGCCAGATACTAATTTGCGAGCAAGTCCAAGGACTCTAGGCCGGCTCCAGGCTCTCTGGCATGGCTTGCACTGCCTGGGCGGCGATATCCAGGGCGCGCAGGCGCAGCGCCGGGTCGTATACATCGCAGACCAGCATCAGCTCGTCCGCCTGCGTGCTGTCGGCCAAGGCATGCAGACCGGCGCGCACGGTGTCGGGCCCGCCGACCACTGCGGCGCCTAAAAAGTCGGCAATCGCGGCACGCTCTTGCGGCAGGCATTGGGCGATGAAGTTAGCCTCTGGCGGCTGCAAGCGGCGCCGCTCACCGCGCAATATGCCCAGCACGCGCTGGTAGACGCTGCTGGCCAAAAATTGGGCTTCCTCGTCGCTGGGCGCAGCCAGCAAGGGCACACCGATAGCCACATAGGGCGCGGCCAAATGTTCAGAGGCTTGAAACAGGCGGCGGTAAATGTCCAGCGCCTGGTGCAAAAGCCGTGGCGCAAAGTGCGAGGCAAAGGCATAAGGCAGGCCGCGCTGCGCCGCCAACTGCGCCGAATACAGGCTCGAGCCCAGCAACCAGATCGGCACTTGCGTGCCCGCGCCGGGCATAGCCACCAGGCGCTGGCCGGGCTGCGCCGGCCCTAGCAGTCGCTGCAACTCGGCCACATCACGCGGAAAATCGTCTTCGGTTTCCACCCGGTCGCGGCGCAGGGCGCGCATCGTCAGCGGGTCGGTGCCCGGCGCGCGGCCCAGGCCTAAGTCGATGCGGCCGGGGTATAACTCGGCCAGCGTGCCAAAGGCCTCTGCGATCACCAATGGCGCGTGGTTGGGCAGCATGATGCCGCCCGAACCGACGCGGATGCGGCGGGTCGCCCCGGCCAGGTGGCCTACCAGCACGGCCGTGGCCGAACTGGCGATACCCGTCATATTGTGGTGTTCTGCCACCCAGTAACGGCTAAAGCCCAGACGCTCGGCATGCTGCACCGTTTGGCGGGCAACGTCCAGGGCTTGCCCGACACTGGCGCCTTCGCGTACCGCGACCAAATCCAGCATAGAGAGTTTGAAGGTGGGGGTGCTGGGCATGGTGGCTTCTTGGTGTGGATGGTGCTTCGGCCAATTATGCGCACGCAGCGCGGCAAACGCTAGGCCAAGGACAAAAGCGCGCGCATTGGACGGCGCACAATCGGCGCGCCACTTGTCACTGCAGCTGGAAGCCCTGTCGCAAAAAGTGCATTGAGCCTTCGCTTTAGCCCCTCAGTAAGATCACCGCCATGCACGATACCGCTTTAGTTTTGTTTTCCGGCGGGCAGGATTCCACCACCTGCCTGGCTTACGCCTTGTCCAAATACGCACGGGTGGAAACCGTGGCTTTTGATTACGGCCAGCGTCACCGGGTGGAGTTGGATGCGCGCTTGCAGGTCATAAAGGCCCTGCGTACGCAGTTTCCGCAATGGGCAGCGCGTATGGGCGAAGACCATTTGCTCGATGCGGGGGTGCTGGGCGCAGTCAGCGAAACCGCACTCACGCGCGACACGGCGATCGCCATGCAGGCCAATGGACTGCCCAACACCTTTGTGCCCGGGCGCAATTTATTGTTCATGACCCTGGCCGCCGCGCTGGCCTACCGGCGCGGTTTGCAAGTGTTGGTGACCGGTGTGTGCGAAACCGATTATTCAGGCTACCCGGACTGCCGCGACGACACCATGAAAGCCATGCAAGTGGCCTTGTCGCTGGGCATGGACCAGCGCTTTCTGATCGAAACCCCTTTGATGTGGATAGACAAGGCCGCCACCTGGCACATGGCGCACCGTCTGGGCGGCCAGGCCCTGGTCGATGTGATCGTGGAGCACAGCCATACCTGTTATTTGGGCGACCGCAGCCAGCGCCACGACTGGGGCTACGGCTGTGGCCAATGCCCCGCCTGCGACTTGCGCGCCAAGGGCTTTGCCGGTTTTACCGGCGCGACGGCCTAAGCGCGCAGCAAGCCGTCCAGGCGCGCATCCCAGCGGTAGCCGGGGAAAAGGCGCTCGGTGTCCTCACGCGCCACGCCTTGGGTGCCGGCAAGAATTTGCGCAAAGATGGCCCGAAAGTCGTGGTGCACCGGCAGGTCGCGGCCTTCGTTCAAATCGCCCTGGGCCAGCCCGCTCCATTGGCCGTGCCAGCGCCCGCCGGCCACCGCATTTCCCATCAGCCACATGACGTTGCCGTGCCCGTGGTCCGTGCCCCGGGTCCCGTTTTCGGCGCAGGTGCGGCCAAATTCGCTGGCCACCACCACCACGTCTTGTGGTTCCGAAAAATGCCGGCGCAGTTGCAGCAGGGCACGGCTGAGATTGGCCAGGTTATTGGCCAAGGTGCCGGTGGTATTACCCTGGTTGAGGTGGGTATCCCAGCCGCCGGCGGACAAAAAGCCCAGCCGCAGATGGCGATTTTTGCCCATGAGCGTGCCCAGGTTTTGCGCATCCAGCGCCAGGCCTTGGGTGGGTGGTGCGCCATTGTTGGCCGCTTGTTGGATAGCCTTGTCACTGGTGGCCGCGCTGGCCATGGCCTGTGGTGGTGGGGGCGCTGCTGCAGCCATCGCCGCTTCGTTCTTCGCCAGCGACAGCGTGGCCGCGGTCTGCATGCGGCTGTCGGCGCCAGCCTGGGCCGCTTGGGCCAAGCCGGGGTTGGCGGCGTACATCTTGAGGATGGCTTCGCGGGTGCGGGTATCGGCCAAGGCACCGGCGCGGGTGGCGGCCTGGCCGCTGGCAAGCAGTTGCACTGGCTGCGGGCCGACCAAAATTTGCGGGTTGGCCTCGCCCACGCCCAGGGCGCTGCGCTCTTTGCCGTAGAGCGTTGAGAGGCGGTTCATCCAGCCCGCGCCCGATGCGCTGGAGCCCGGCAGACCGGTTTCCCAGTGGTGCTGCGCGTCAAAGTGCGAGCGCGTGCTGTCCGGCGATCCGGCGCCCGGAATCGCCGCCAGCACGCCTTGCTGCCACAGCGGCAAAAGACCTGCCATGGCCGGGTGCAGGCCAAACAGCGGGTCCAGCGCCAGCGCGCTAGATAAGCTGCCATCCGGTTTGGCAATCGCGATGCTGGGGCGCAGCTGGTGGTACCGCGGGTCACCGTGTGGCACCAGGGCGGAGATGCCGTCATAGGCGCCGCGCAAAAACACCAGCACCAGGCGCCCCGCAGCACTGCCCGGCGCATCAGCCCAGGCCGGGCGCATGGCCCAGGCGTTGGCTCCCAAAAACATCAGAGCGTAGCGGCGGTTGATTGGCATAGTGGGGCTATGGGCTTGGGCCATTGGATAGCGCTATTTGTACATGAACTCGGGGCTGCCCAGCACAAAACCCAGACGCTGCGCCGGGCCTTGCTGCAGCACCGCACTGCGGCTGTCCGGGCTGAGCAGGGGGTACAGCGCGTCCCACTCGGGGGCATTGCGGGCAATGTTCAGGGCAAAGTCCACCCGGCGCGTCAGGGCCTCGGGGGCCAACCAGGTGGCGCTGTCAAAGGGGTAGCCATCGGGGGTTTGCCATTGGTGGATGGGCTGCCCGGCCGCAGCGGCGTAGCCCCAGGCCTGCACCCATTTGCTGCGGTCCTCAAAGGCACGCACGGTGCGCAGTGCGGTGCAGGCGAACTCATAAGGCGTTTTGAACAAGCGGTTTTCGCTGGCCCAAAAGGCCGGGCTGTCCAGCAGCACCCGCATGACCTCTCGGATGTTGCCACCACTGGCTAAAAAGCGCGCCTCCATGGCGGCCAGCAAGTCCGGCGGCGGCGCGTCGGCCACAAAGTACTGCGCCAGACGCAAAGCAATGCGCTTGGCCGTGGCCGGTTGGCGCGCTAAAAAACGGATGGCTTGTTCGCCCTCGCTTTGGCCCGCCTGCACCGGGCTGGCGGGATACTTTTGGCCCAGCACGGTTTTGCTGCCGGCATCATGCGAGCGGCTGACAAACTGAAAGCCCGTAGCCGATTGGGCCGAAATAGTCCATCCGGTGAGCACCCGTGCCAAAGCGCGCACATCGTCTTGGGTATAGCCCCCGTGCACGCCCAGGGTGTGCAGCTCCAGCAGCTCGCGGGCGTAGTTTTCGTTCAGGCCGCGGTTGCCGCGGGCGCTTTGCGGGTCCACGCTTTGCCACTGGTCCAGGTAAAACAACATGGCCGGGTGCTGTGCGCTGGCCAGCACCAGGTCTTCAAACTTGCCCAGCGCATGGGCGCGCGCCACATGCAGCGCGTAGTGGCCGCCAAAGGGGCGCACAGGGCCCTTGTTTTGGTAGATGTTGAAGTGGTTGAACCAAAACTCGGTCATGCGCGCCAACAGGGGGTTTTCCAGGCCGTCCTCGCTACAGCTAGCCAAACGCCAGACCACCGCTTTGTTGACCATGGTGCGGTTGAAGTGCAGGGCCTCGGTGGGCTGCGAAAAATCAAAGCGCTTCTCGATGGGCAGCGCCTCGTTGACCGGGCTGGCAGCGCTCACGGCAGCACGCGCCTGGCGTTCTTTTTTGGCGCCCTCAAAAAGCTGCGGCAGCGGCAGGTCGATCTCAGCCAAGGTGGGCGGCAGGGTTGGCGCCCGCTGGCTGTCGGCCCAGGCGGCATCGAGCTGGGCGTGGGCCCATTGGCGCGCGTCCGGCGCGCCTAGGACGGACTGCAAAAGCGCGGGGCTGGGGCCGTAGCCCAGGCGGTTGAGGGCACGCCAGCGCGCCGCCATGCTGCGGGTGTCCAGGTTGACCGAAGGGGCTGCTTCGCCGGCCGGGCTGCGCGTGCCCAAGCCAGGTGTTTGCGCGCAAGCGCCCAACACCAGCAGCAAGATGCCAAGGGCGGCCAGTCGATAGCGGCGGTGTAGGCGGCTGATTGGCATTGCGGGACCCTAATTGCGCACGCCGCTGGCCACATGGCCGGCGGGCACATGGCGGGCTGCGGACTCGATGTGGCCGGTCTGGTCGTCAAAGAAAAAATCA
The DNA here is from genome assembly GCA_947503685.1 of Comamonadaceae bacterium. Taxonomy (GTDB): domain Bacteria; phylum Pseudomonadota; class Gammaproteobacteria; order Burkholderiales; family Burkholderiaceae_C; genus Allorhodoferax. Next base: position 10,041 of record CANNEW010000058.1, read on the forward strand.
GGCTCGAATTCACGCAGAAAAGCGCCCTTGTCCAGCCCACCCAAAAACATGGCTTCATCCACTTCGATGTTCCAGTCCATCAGCGTGCGAATCGCGCGCTCATGCGCCGGTGCGCTGCGCGCGGTGACCAGTGCGGTGCGTATGCGCATGGCGGGGCTGGCCGCCTGCTGCAACTGGTGCAAGGCCACCAGCAAGGGCTTGAATGGCCCGTCGGGCAAGGGCTGTGCGGCTTTGTCCTGCTCGTGTTGCTGAAAGGCGTCTAGCCCATGCGACTGGTAGACCCGCTCGGCCTCGTCGCTGAACAGCACCGCATCGCCGTCAAAAGCAATACGCACTTCCCGTGGGTGGGCAGCGCTGGCATGGGCCGATTGCGGATACACCTGCGCCGCCGGTACACCGGCTGTTAAGGCGGCGCGCACATCGCTTAAATGCATGCTTAAAAACAGATTGGCTTTGAGTGGCTGCAAATAGCGCCAGGGCGATTCGCCCCGCGTAAAGGTGCAGCGGATGATGGGCAGCTGGTAGTGCGCGGCCGACTTCATCACCCGCAGCCCGCTGACCGGGTCGTTGCGCGAGAGGATGACCACCTCCACCCGCTTGTCCGCCTCGCTGCCCTCGTCGTTAAACGCGAGCAGTTTTTTGACCAAGGAAAACGCCACGCCGGGTGTGGCTGGTGTGTCCAGGCGTTGGCGTTGCAAGTGCATATAGGCGCGGTCATCGCCTTGTTCAAAGACCTGGTTTTCTTCTTCAAAGTCAAACAGTGCGCGCGAAGAAATCGCCACCACCAGCTTGCCGTCCAGGGTTGCAGCCATGCGCGCGCCTAGCTTTGCAAGAACATACGATAGACCGGGTTGTCGGTCTCTTCCACATAGGGGTAGCCCAGCGCGCGCAAAAACTTGGCGAAGGCTTTGCCGTCCGTCTTGGGCACTTGCAGGCCCACCAATATGCGGCCATAGTCCGCGCCCTGGTTGCGGTAGTGAAACAGGCTGATGTTCCAGCCCGGGCGCATCAGGCTCAAAAACTTCATCAGCGCGCCGGGCCGCTCGGGGAACACAAAGCGCAGCACCCGCTCTTCTTTGGCCAGCGCCGAGATGCCGCCCACCATATGGCGTATGTGTTCTTGCGCCAATTCGTCATGCGTCAGGTCGATCGCGCCAAAGCCGTGCTTCACAAAATTGCGCGCAATCCGGCCCGATTCGCCCGGCCCCTTGGTGCTCAGGCCCACAAACACATGCGCTTTGGCGGCGTCGTTCATGCGGTAATTAAATTCGGTCACATTGCGCGGCCCGCCGGGCAGTTCGCCGATCA
>CANNEW010000059.1 GCA_947503685.1 Comamonadaceae bacterium
TCAGAAATCTCAAAGCTACGGGGGTGAAAAATGACCCGCCCCTCAGTATTGCCGGTCCGGCTTGAAGGCATCCCCTTAGCTCTGCGCGCGATCCCCAGGTGGGTGCTGTGGCGCAACGTGCAGCGGTCCAAGCCCAATGGTCCGAAGGTCTGGGCCAAGCTGCCCATGACCGTGGACGGCTCGGCTGCAAGCTCAACTGACCCATCTACTTGGACCGACTTCGACACCGCGTGCGACGGGCTGATCATGGGCGACTACGACGGTCTGGGCCTGGTGCTCGGCGCCGACGTGCACGGCATCGACCTGGACGACTGCCGCGTACCTGACGGCAGCCTGACTGCTTTGGCTGAAGAGGTCCTGGACCGAGTGCAGGGGTACGCCGAAGTGTCGCCAAGCGGCACGGGCATCAAGGTGTTCGCCCTGACCAACTTGGACCAATCACGCACGAAGAAAGCTGTCGGGGTTGAGCTGTACCTCAATGGCCGTTACTTCACAGTGACTGGCCACGTCTTGGGCAGCGTCGGCGATCTGGCTGAGGTCAACGATTTGGGGTGGTTGGTGGCGAAGGTTTGGAACGAAGCCATTGGCCCGGCTGACCCGACAGGCGATGCCGGTGAGATGGCCTTGGCCAACTACAAGTCGCCTCTTGAGGACTGGGACATCGACCGGGTTGTAGACAAGGTGCTGGTGCACCTGGACCCCGACGGCGGTTATGAAGAATGGTTAAAAGTCGGCATGGCTATGCACCATCAAAGTCAGGGCGATCATGAGTGGCTGGAGGCCTGGGACAAATGGTCAGCCCAGTCATATAAGTGGGTTGAGGGCGATTGCGCACATAAGTGGGCATCTTTCTCCAAGCAACGGTTTCAAGGTAAGGGTGCATTCACATTAGCGTCGATTCTCAAGCTTGCGCAGGTGTCGGCTAAAGGCCTGCTTGCTCAACGGCATCGATCAAATTTCGCTTTAGTTCCTGTGGGTACCCTAATCGCACAACCGCCAGAGGTTCGATATTTGATCGATCAAATGCTAGAGGAAAATTCGCTTGGTCTGTACGTTGGTGAATCACAAACGTATAAGTCTTTCTGCGCAATTGATATTTGTGCGTGCATTGCGACTGGTACCAAGTGGCATGGCCGAGAAACATTACAAGGCTCAGTGATCTACATCGCTGGCGAAGGACACAACGGCATAAGTCGTCGGGTGAAAGCTTGGGAGATTCAGTCAGGCGTGTCGCTGGAATCAGCGCCGCTGCACTTCTCCAATGCGTCCATCTCAATGATGGACGATGTAAGCATGAAAGTCGTCACCGAATCGGTCCAAGCCACTGTTGCAAAATGCGGCATTCCCAAGTTGGTTGTGGTAGATACCGTACATCGTAACTTTGGTGGTGGGGACGAGAACTCAACTAAAGACTGGGCTGTCGTATTTCAACATCTCGACGCGCTGCGCACGTGCTATAGCTGCACGATTATTCTTGTTCATCATACCGGCCACAACGCCGGTGATCGAGGGCGTGGATCCTCATCGCTGCGTGCTGGCATGGACTTTGAATTTCTGTTCTCGCGAGTCTTGGGTGGTCAAATCCGGGTTGAATGCATGAAATCCAAGGACTCTGAACCTCCAGCGCCCTTCGGTTTTGAGCCAGTAATCACCGAACTACCTTGGCAGGATAGAAAGGGACGCCAGATGACTTCCCTGGTGTTGCGCGAAATCCCGGTTTCTAAGTTTCAGCCCAAAGCGTTGTCTGGTGCGCCACGGATTGCGCTTGAAGCCCTACGACGTGTCCTCAAAACAATTGCCCCTGAGGTTGGTGACGACATCTTGCCCCGCGCTTGGGCTGATACCGAGACCTGGCGCGCGGCGGCAATTGCCGACGGTCTTTCTGACGCCGCAAACCTCGAGTCCAAAAACAAGGCTTTTCGCCGTGCGAGGCAGCAATTGCTCGCCGATGGATTTGTAATGTGTTCAAAAGAAAAGTACTCTACAAATGACTGACCGGACATACGGACAGCGCTCGGACAAGCCCGGTTAATGTCCGCTCGCAAAAGCGGATTTACTCGGACTTAGCGGACACACCTCTTTAGAGGTGTCCGCCTGTCCGGCTCCGATTGACCCCCTGGAATAAATAATGAACCTCGGACTCTCCCCAAATTTAGTTCACTTGCTAATGGACCCGAGGGCGGTGCAGCATGGGCGGATATATATTTCTGAACGAATTTCCAAGCCTAACGCTTTCCAAATTCACAGGAACACTTATCGTTGTCGGAAATATCCAATGACCTCACCAATGGCATCAAGTGTTGTCCACCCAACTAAGCCAATTGCCGCACCGAAATACCACGGCTCGCGAAAATAGTTAGCCGCCAGTGTCATGATGACAATCGGCAGTACCGGCAACCTCATAGCACCAACAGCCATATTTAACAACATCGTGATGACGCAAACGATAACACCAAACCAATAAATCCAGGCACTTTGCAAGAACCACCCAACTGAAGCAACCAGTGGCCCAGCTACTGTAATAACCAGTGAAATATTCATATTAAAAAGATTGCTCTTCAGAATTTTTCATTAGGTACACGCTTTACCTTCATATTGCCATTTGCCACGGTGAACAAGGTGACTGACACATTTGAGAATCGTGTGCCTTCGTCAGTCGATACCTCCTGGAGGGTGAAAATCTTGTCTGCTTCAAACGTATCTTCGCTTCCAATGAACCTGTAGCGAAGCACGTATCGCTCAGGCGCAAGGTTTTTTGCTGTGAACTTCTCTCCGGTTTTTATATAAATTTGCCTAATGGCTGGTTTATCGCCGTTCAAATATATCCGTGCGACGGCATCGGCACCCCCGCTTTTGTTGTCGACGGTGAATGTGGATAGACCAGCCGCTACCGGCGGTGGTGAGCCGTTAAGGTAGCCGGTATCAGCCTGCTTTTCGACGTCAGGCGTTACTGGTACTTTTTGTACGCTTTTGGCGACACCTTGTGGTCTTGCTATATCTGCCGGTTGAACCCTTTCTGGCGACTTATTTGTTGTCGCCTGGGGAATGATTGATGTTGGCAGAGCGGTCGATTTGGATATATGGTTTGGGAGCTGCGCTATTAGATCATTTGCACATTTTTCTTCTTCTTTAGAGATGTCTGTGAACCGCGAATAATATTGATCGCCTAAAGAATCTTTAATGTGATCAAGAAATCCATTCATAGCACGCATTTTTTCATCAACGGACCTTTTTTCACAAACCCACTTGATTTTTTCCTCAGGCACTGAGTAACCCTTTGATATCAAGCTTTTCAAAATCACGGGGTTGAAATCGTCACGATCTCCAGGTGCGACCATCAATCTGAGCAAGTCGTTTACGCTCAGCTCACCGAGCACTTGTTCAACTAGGCCATTGGCAGCGGCAATATCTTTTGGCAATCCGTAGCCAGCGCTAAGCAGTATTGAATAAGCAAGTGCCTCGCGCGGTTTACCCATCTTTGCTGACTCCTGAAGCTCCCGTACAGCCTGAGCAAATTGAAAATCCGCCGCTGACTTATCTGGTAGGCCCAGGTTGCCCACAAGTAATGCGACGCCATAGTCGACGCGTGCAAGTGGATTGCCAAACGAAATCGCGTATTGAAAGAAATCATGCGCCAGTCGCACCCTCATTTCGTTCGTCACTGCACCCGACTCCAGGACTTTTCCCCCCGACAAAAGCCGCGCCAATTCCAGCGATTGATCGACCTCCCCCAACTTTGATACCTGTACACCACTTGTCTCAGTTGAGGTGCCTGCCCATTCCATGTGCGGAAGTACCGCCTCGATTACCGCCGAGGCCGCCTTGCGGTATTGGATCGGTTTCCAAAGGCGCACATAGCTGAGCCAAAACAAGCATGCTAGGGCACCGATCAGGCAAATTGCAAGGACTAGCCGCCTTTGCTTGCCCTGCGGGGACAGTTTGGCACTAACGTCAATTACATCGGGTGAATTTGCTTTTATGGCCTTCATCTTTTGAGCGAAGCATGCGTTAGGCAGGCGACTCGCCAAGCATATCCTGAAATGGGATATTCTGAAATAGGATTGACGATACGGGGCATGGTCCCGCACAAAGCAAAAAATGAATTGCTCAGGCAGCTGCTAAAAGCGGCGCGAGTCAATGCGGGATTAAGGCAAAGTGATGTCGCAAATAGACTTCGGGTTCCACAGTCATACATCGCAAAGGTCGAACAGGGTGAACGAAAAATTTCGTTTATCGAGGTTCTCGACTTGTGCAATGCGCTTGGGTTTGATCCAACTGAACTGGTCCGTAGACTGGAGTAACGGTTAAAATACGCCTCGCTTTTGCATTCCGAGCCTAAATGGCCCGGAAACGGTCTAGCCGACCTAATCGGCTGGGGGATTTATTCCAACTTGCAGCTCCCGACATCTTGTCAAACGCTGCTAAACAGGAGAAGCAAAATGGCACATTTGAAGTGCAAAGACGGTGATTTGGCCTTGGTGATTTACGACACACCAGGTTCACAGCAAAACATCGGAAAAGTTGTTCAGGTTCTAGGGCCTGCCAGGATGGTCATCCGGACCCAAATGATAGGCTGGCGTATCAAGCCACTTTTTCCAACGCCTTGGGGCGTAACCCAACTAAATGGAAGTATTGGGGTCGAGGTGGTTGACTGGGACAGTTGCATTTTCCATGAGGACGAATGGCTTATGCCGTTACGTCCCCTCCCCCCTGAAGCAATATGGCGTGACCTCCAGGTGCAAATTGACCAAGGACTGCTGGAACTAGGCGCGTTTACAGGTAATTAGATGTAACCGAACTCAGCGATGAACGCATCGCGTTTGGCCTGCGTCCAAGACTCCATCCCCTGACGGAGCAAGAAAGTACCGCAGTGCCGCTGAGGTTGCGCCGGTTCGGGCTGAGTAGTTTGCACCTGGTTTGGTGTCAGTCTGCTTTGCATTTGCCAATGCGGTGGCAGCAAATCCCACGGCACACTGCGGTTTGGCTCAATGCGGTATGGCTCAGAAAATACGCCTGGTAAGTTGAACTTCCAATTAGTAAACGATTTATTGAGCATTTGATGTCCGTTACCTTAGCTATTTGCCCAGATCGCCGTTTGACTCGGGCGCGAGTTTCCCGGCCTGTTCCTTGGAGCGAAACAACTTCCCCAAACGGCTGACCATGAAATCCATTTGCTCGGACGTCTGACTTTCCAGCCACTTGTCGTGCTCATCCTGGTCCAGGTTAGGCTGGTGCATAAAATCTTCCATATCGCTTTCGACTGGTGCCTTTTTGCGTTTAGTCATCGGCTTTCACCTCCCGATACGAATGCATCTGCGCCACTGTGTCTGCCAAAGCCGCCGCTACTGGTATGCCTCGGCGGCTGAATATCTCTGAAAGGGTGGTGTAGTACCAAAGCGTCTCTTCTTTGCTTGCAGTGAACCGGTCAAAAACAGACACGCCAACCGTGTGAAGATCGGCAAGGATTGCCCTGGCGTTATGAAGCTTGTCTGAACCGGAAACGAGCAACACATCGCTTGTTGCCATTTCCAAATGGGTCAGGTACTTTTCTTTGCGGTGCTTCCATGGCGGCTTTTGACCAGTGGCATCAGGAATCCCGTCGGTGCAACCCATCACAAGGTCTGCCACCCGCGCGCCAAATCGTTCGCGGATTTCCTGCTCGTATTCAGCCCCGCCGTCCTCCACCGCGTCGTGCAACAGCGCGGCGATGGCCTGGTCCTCATCGGCTCCATACTCCAAAGCAATGGATGCGACCGCCAAGGGGTGGGCTATGTAGGGTATGGCAGTTCCTTTGCGTAACTGGCCGTCGTGCGCGCGCACTGCCAGGTCCAGTCCTTGGGCAAATCGTTGTGTCAGCATTTGGGTTCCCCTGATAATGGTCGTTCAAGCCCGGCTACCAAAGCGTTGGAGACGCTCACTTGGCCCGCCATCCGGGCTTCCTTGAGCAAGGCTGCTGCCTCGACTGCCGAAGCAGAAACAAATCCGTCGGCTGCCAAATCTCTTAAATTGGTCGAGGGGCTGGGCGAAACCCAATTGCCGTTGGATGAACGAACGGCAGAGAAAGGGTTGTCGAAGACAAAGGCAGCGCCTGAGCCTTCTGAATCAATCCAGGCTATTAACATAAAAACCTCCAGTCTCGCAACAAATGAATCCATTTTCAGCCCGTAAGGACTGACCCCCTAGCGGCAGGCGGTACCTGGTCGAGGTCGCCGTTCTCCAGCGCATTGCGCAGGAGCTTCCGCCTGAGCGTGCCCTTGACTCGGGTCATCAAGTCATATCGCCCGAAATAATCTCGTGGCCTATAGGCCATGAAAATGGCCGGAACCGTCGCTTGTTTAGTCATTGCTACTTCTCCATCCCCGCAGACGTTTGGTACGCCTGCTGCGTGCGGGAGGAATCGCAGCTTGACGCTTTAGCCATGAATTTTTTAAGCGCCCTGGCAAGTAGTCTGGATAAATCCGGCGCACCTCAATTTTAATGACATTGACAGTGCATGTGTAGCAATATTTGCCTGTGATGATTGACTTGGTTGGCTACAACAACTACACTTTTAACTATTAGTCCATGAACCTGATAGATGAAATCTATTATAAAAGCTCGCGAGGTTTTAGCCGCGCTGCCACGTTGTACCGCTCTGTCGCGTCAGACTGGCGTGCAGTGCAAAAACCCAGGCTTGGGTGGCGGGGGTAAGTGCCGATTTCATGGGGGTGCTAGCACTGGGCGACCTTTAATCCATGGTCATGCGACCAAGCAAGCGAAGTTGGATCGTGACTGGGTTCGGTTGTTGCTCGGCGTGATTCATACCTTGCATGGTGGCAACAGTTCGAGGTTCTCAAAGCCAGGGCACTTGACTGCTGCGAGAGGCGAGGAGTTACTCAAACTCAAGGGAGTGTCGTCGATCGGCTCATTCCAGCAAAAGCATAGGATCAGTCATAATTGTCCTAATCCAGTGGTTTTCACTGGATTTATTAAAGCTTGAGCGTTGGAAGTTGTTGGTATTTTTGTTGGTATTTGTGAAATTTTTAAAAGAGAATTTCATATAAAGCCGGGGTTTTACAACGATTTTCAATGGTACCTACCCCACCAATTTACAGGTCGAAAAGCGCGCTTCGGTGGCCTTTTTTATCCCCCCTTCAGCCTCTGGACAACACCATGAACCGCTGGATTCCTGCGTCGTTTGCGCAGCCCGTTTCCTCGCTTTTTATCCCCATCGCCGCCTTGTGCGACGCTATTGCTCTGGCCCATTGGGCTGGCGGGCTTTGGGGCTGCGCCTGCCGCGGCCTAAGGCGTCTGCAACGTTGCCGCCCAGCCCTTGGGCAAACCCTGAGCCGATAGCGCGTTACTTCTATGCATAAAAAAGTCTTTATCAAAACCTTCGGTTGCCAGATGAACGAGTACGACTCGGACAAGATGGCCGATGTGCTGGGCGCTTCCGATGGTTACGAAAAAACCACGGTCATGGAAGAGGCGGACCTGATTTTGTTCAACACCTGCTCGGTGCGCGAAAAAGCCCAAGAAAAGGTATTTTCGGATCTGGGCCGGGCCCGGCAGTTACGTAAAAAGGGCGCGCAAATCGGCGTAGGCGGCTGCGTGGCTAGCCAGGAAGGCGTGGCGATTATTGAACGCGCACCCTACGTAGATCTGGTGTTCGGCCCGCAAACCTTGCACCGCTTACCGGAGATGCTTCGGCAGCGGAATTTGCAAAATAAACCGCAGGTAGATATCAGCTTTCCGGAGATTGAAAAGTTTGACCATTTGCCGCCAGCCAAGGTCGAGGGTGCGTCGGCGTTTGTCAGTGTGATGGAGGGTTGCTCTAAATACTGCAGCTACTGCGTGGTGCCCTATACCCGCGGTGAAGAGATTCATCGGCCGTTTGAAGACGTGCTGGTCGAGGTGGCTGGATTGGCTGACCAGGGCGTCAAGGAAATCACCCTGCTGGGGCAAAACGTCAATGCCTACCGCTCCCCAATGGGCGCCAGCGCAGAGATGGCGGATTTCGCAACCCTGCTCGACTACGTGGCTGCCATACCCGGCATTGAGCGACTGCGCTTTACGACCAGCCATCCCAATGAATTTACCCCTGCACTGATCGCCGCCTACGCCAGGCTGCCCAAATTGGTCAGTCACCTGCACTTACCGGTGCAACATGGCTCGGACCGCATCCTGATGGCCATGAAGCGCGGCTATACGGCCATGGAATACAAAAGCACGGTGCGCAAGCTGCGTGCTATCCGCCCTGATTTGGCGCTGAGTAGCGACTTCATTGTTGGTTTCCCCGGGGAAACAGCGTCGGACCATGAAAAGCTGATGCGGCTGATCGAAGACCTGCAATTTGACAACAGCTTTAGTTTTATCTTCAGCCCCAGGCCGGGTACGCCGGCCGCCAATTTATCCGATGCCACGGCGCATGAGGAAAAGCTCAGGCGTTTGCACGAAGTGCAAGCGGCCATCAATGCCAGTATTGCGCGTATCAGCGAGAGCCGTCTTGGCACGGTACAGCGGATTTTGGTGGAAGGACCCTCCAAGCGGGATGGCAACGAGTTGATGGGTCGCACTGAATGCAACCGGGTGGTGAATTTCGCTGGGCCTGCGCGCTTGATGGGGCAATTGATAGACGTACGCATTACTGATACGCGCACCTATTCGCTGCGCGGCGAAGTCCTGACGCATGAGGGAGCAAGCCATGGCCTGTCGTAAGTTGGGGGCAACTATCGCGCTGGCCTGCCTGCTTGGGACAGGTGGCGTCTTTGCTGCGCCGCCGCTGCCCACCGTCAGCGCCATTGAAGTGCCGCGTTACCTGGGGACTTGGTACGAGATTGCTAAGTTCCCTAACTGGTTTCAGAAGAAATGTGTCGCTAACACGCGCGCCCAATACAGTCTGCGTAGCGACGGTTCGCTGCAGGTGATCAACCGCTGCAAGATGGCCTCCGGGGAAATGGACGAGGCCATTGGTGCGGCGCGCCAGATCGGCAACGCCAGCTCACCCAAATTGCAGGTGCGTTTTGCCCCGCAATGGTTGTCGATGATTCCTGCGGTGTGGGGCGATTACTGGGTGATTGCCCTGGACGACAACTACCAGTGGGTGGCCGTCAGCGAGCCGGGGCGGGAGTATTTATGGATTCTGTCCCGCACACCGCGCATGGATGGGCAAACCTATGCCAGTTTGCTGCTTCGCCTAAGCGGCCTGGGGCTGGATGTGCAAAACCTCGAGTTAACGCCGCAAGACTAAGGCCTTTGGCACATCAGTTGCTTCGCCCTTTCAGAAGGGCATCTTGGGCATGCCTTTCATCGAGGCCATGCGCTTCATCATTTTCATCATCCCACCGCCGCTCATTTTTTTCATCATGTCCTGCATTTGCTCAAATTCTTTGAGCATGCGGTTGACCTCCTGTACCTGCACACCGGCCCCCGAGGCAATGCGGCGTTTGCGGGTGGCTTTGATCAGGTCTGGCTTACGCCGCTCCAGCGGAGTCATGCTGTGGATGATTCCCTCTTTGCGCCGGATGTCTTTTTCCGCTTTGTCCATATCCACCTGACCGGCTTTGGCCGCCATGGCAGCGGGTAGTTTGTCCATGAGGCTGGACAGGCCGCCCATTTGTTTCATTTGCTGGATTTGGCCTAAAAAATCATTGAGGTCAAAGCTGGCGCCGCTTTTCACTTTTGCCGCCAACTTTTGCGCGGCCTCCACATTCACCCCGGCGGTAACCTGTTCGACCAGGGCCACGATATCGCCCATGCCCAGAATGCGACCTGCGTGGCGGTCGGCGTCAAAGACTTCCAGTCCGTCTATTTTTTCGCTGGTGCCAGCGAACTTGATCGGTGCACCAGTCACCTGGCGAACCGACAGAGCCGCACCGCCGCGCGAATCGCCATCGGTTTTGGTCAGGATGATGCCAGTGAGAGGCAAAGCATCTTTAAATGCTTTGGCGGTGTTGATAGCGTCCTGGCCTTGCATGGCGTCCACCACAAACAAGGTTTCAATGGGGTGCAGGGCTGCATGCAATTCCTGGATCTCGCGCATCAGGACCTCGTCGATGGCCAGGCGACCGGCGGTATCGACCAACAGCACATCAAAGAAATGGCGCTTGGCATAGTCCAGCGCCGCCAGCGCGATGGCCACGGGCTTTTGGTCCGCACTGCTCGGGAAAAATTCGGCACCCGCTTGGGCTGTGACGGTTTTGAGCTGCTCGATAGCCGCGGGACGGTACACGTCACCCGAGACGGTGAGCACTTTTTTCTTGCGCTTGTCGATCAGGTGCTTGGCCAGCTTGGCGGTGGTGGTAGTTTTACCGGCGCCTTGCAGGCCGGCCATCAATATCACGGCCGGCGGTTGTACCGCCAGATTGATGTCACTGACACCCTGGCCCATAGTGGCTGCCAATTCCTGGTTGACGATACTGACTAAGACCTGGCCGGGCTGTAAAGACCCCAGCACCTCGCGGCCCAGCGCTTTTTCTTTGACCCGAGCGATAAAGTCGCGCACCACCGGCAGCGCCACATCGGCCTCTAGCAAGGCCATACGCACCTCCCGCAGCATCTCTCCTACGTTGTCCTCGGTGATGCGAGACTGGCCTCGCAAAGTCTTGACCAGGCGGGACAGTTTGTCAGTAAGGGCGGAGGCCATAGGTTTCCAGTGTGGGGTATTTGCAGAGGCTGCAGTCGCTAGCCAGTCGCCGGCGGGGGGACAAAAGGCTAAACTGTCACCATGATTTTAGACAGCGCATTGTCCCCGGGCCTGGCCTTGAGCATTCTGGCGGTCCTGGCCTATCTTTGGCCGGCGCTGTTCGTGCGCAGCCAGGGCGCACCGGCTGCCCGCGCCTGGGTCGCCATCGCTTGGCTGGCGCATGCCGCGACGCTGTTAATGGCTTTTGTGGATGTGCCGACCCGTTTTGGCTTTGCGCCCGCCTTGTCGGTGACGGCCTGGCTGATTGCCACTAGCTATGCGGTTGAGAGTCAGGTCTTCCCGCAGTTGCCGGCGCGCTGGGCCCTGAGCGCCTTGGGAGCCCTGTCGGTGGTCTTGGCTTGGCTCTTCCCGGGTAAGGTCTTGCCGGTGACGGCTTCGGCTTGGTTGCCGCTGCATATGGCGGTGGCCATTTCCTGTTACGGCTTGTTTGGCGCGGCGGCGGTCCATGCCTGGTTTATGACCCGGGCTGAAGCGCGTATGCGTATGGGCGTGGAAACCCAAAGCGGGCTGCC
>CANNEW010000060.1 GCA_947503685.1 Comamonadaceae bacterium
GCCCAGGCCGTGGCGGCAGCGGCGATCCACAAGTCGCCCGGCACAAACACCACTTGCGTGAGCAGCAGCCATTGCCCTTGCACCACCACATGCACCACGCCCACCAGGGCCAGCACCACACCCAGCGACTGGCGTTTAGAAAAAGCCTCGCGCAGCCACAGCACCGAGCCCACGGCAATCATCACCGGCGAGGCGGCGTAGATCAGCGAGATATTCATCATGGTGGTGGTCTGCCCGGCAAAGTACACCGCCGCGCCGCAAATCCACATGCCGCAGGCGCCCAACAGAAGATACCGCCGCCAATGTGTGCGCAGCTCTTGCCGGTGTTGCCAAAGCTCGGCGCGCGTGAACCAGGCCAATATCGCCCCGGCCAGGGCCCAACGTCCCCAAGCCAGCACATGCGGCGTGATCACGTCCGTGGCGCGCCGGGCGATGACGGAATTGACTATCCACAACAGCGGAATCACCCAGATCAGCAATTTGGCAGTACGCAGCGCGCCGGCACTTGGCTCAGGCTGCATGGTCTGCCACGACAGCGGCCTGCGCCATGGCCGCATGCGCACGGGCCAGCACCTCGCGCGGGGGCAAGGGTTTTAGGCGGTGGTCGCTCCAGACCTGGCGCCACAGGCGCGCGCCACGCCGCCCGTGGTACAGGCCCAACATGTGCCGGGCAATCGCATACCAAGGGCAGCCGTCCTGCGCAAAGGCGCGCTCCATGTAGCGCACCATGGCTTCTTCCACTGCTTCGGGCAGTGGTGGCAGGTGCGCGTCGCCATAAAACTGGGCGTCCCACTCGGTCATCAACCAAGGGCGGTAATACGCTTCGCGCCCGAGCATGACGCCATCGACTTGTTGCAGGTGCGTGGCGATAGCAAGGTTGTTCGTAACGCCGCCGTTCACGACGATTTGCAGGCTTGGAAAATCTTGCTTTAAGCGGTAAGCCATGTCATAGCGCAAAGGAGGAATTTCGCGGTTCTCTTTGGGCGACAGGCCTTGCAACCAGGCATTGCGCGCATGCACGATAAACACATTGCAACCGGCCTGCGCCACGGTGCCGACAAAGTCGCGCACAAAACCATAGTCCTCGTTTTTGTCGATGCCGATGCGGTGCTTCACCGTGACAGGCACATCCACCACATCGACCATAGCCTTGACGCAATCGGCCACCAGCGCGGGCTCGTTCATCAAGCAGGCACCAAACGCGCCGCGCTGCACCCGCTCGCTGGGGCAGCCGCAGTTGAGGTTGATTTCGTCATAGCCCCATTGCACCCCCATGCGCGCGGCCCGCGCCAAGTCGGCCGGCTCGCTGCCACCGAGTTGTAGCGCCAGCGGCTGCTCTTCGAGGTTAAAGCGCAAGTGCCGCGCCACATCGCCATGCAGCAGCGCACCGGTGGTCACCATCTCGGTATAGAGCCGGGTGTGGCGCGTCAGCAGGCGGTGGAAATAACGGCAATGCCGGTCGGTCCAGTCCATCATTGGCGCACAACTCAGTCTCCAAGGCGAATATGTCATTGAAAGTCTTTTAAAGTCAGCAACTTAGGATATTTTTTTAAATTTGTCTAAATTTGACGAATTACTCTTAATTATCCAGTTTTTGATCTGCGTATCCCAGATTCTAGGCAGCTGAATTTGCTAACTGCTTGGTGGACAGGAAGTTGTGGCCGAGTACCCGGTTTGTCGCGTTTGCCATCATTCGAAAAAATAGACGACAGATGATGTATCGAGATACGGAAACTATTGGGACAGCGCGAGGTCATGGATGGTTCGGAAAAGTCCGATCAAGCTTAGGGCAAATAGAAACGGCACTTCATATTTTGTGAAGCGCCATTTAGCCTGATTTGCTTGCCCGCTGTCGCAAGCGATGCGGCCAACGACTTCAGTTCAGGCCCCCGTATCACCAAATTCAACTCTTCCAAAAGTTCACGCTTACGTGTGCGCTGGAGGACAAGCTCAAATCAGGTGAAGCCAAGGCTTATTGGTTGCACAACAGATCTGTATCAGATCGGGCAACCACAGGGCTGAATTTAGTCGGCCCCGTGCTTGTCAGATGATCAGTTACCGCGCTCAATGGGCGTTGTGATGATGGCGTTGTATGCTGCTGTGGTGAGGTACTGCGGTGCATATGTGACGCCAATCATGGAAAGCGCGTTGACGAATGAGCGCAAATGATTTCGCGAACCCTTGGTGAGGTTGTCGTACACAATTCGGATGTCTTGATTGTCGACGTTCACCAAGGCATTTTGCAAATCAAGGATGTCAATCTCTTCGATTGCGCAAGCCACCTTCAGTGCGTCTACATAACTCACATTACCCTGCTGAATCAGAGTTGCATATAACTGTTGAAGCGTTTGGTTTTCGAAAACACCTTCTGCCAAATTTGCAGCGGGATCTGTCAGTGAGTAGCGCACCAAAAGTTGTCTGATGGCTTCGGTGTGTGAAGCTTCACTTTGCGAAACATTTCCAAAAACTCGTGTCTGTGCACCCCAAGTATTGTTGAGCTGGCTATAGACGTTTTGAGCAAGTTTTTCTTCTTCACGCATATACTTCAATGAGCTTGACTCGTAAGCATTTAAGCCTTCCAAGGGAAGAAGCGCTATGGCGTAATTTAAATTGACACTTGAAATTGTGGAAATTCCATCATCTGTGACCAACAGTGGTGGGCCAGGGTAGTTGGTGCTACCACCACCGCAGGCAGTTAAGGTCAGCGTAATCAATAAAGCCGCAGTCAATTTTTGTATTGTGTATTTCATGTTTTTTCCAGGTAATAAAAGTGAGCGTCAAAGCAGGATGAAAAATCCTATGCTGTTGATGGTGGTGAGGGCAGCTTATTTGCCCGCACCTTTACCGCCGTCAGAAGAGTTTGCTGGCCAGCCTTGACCTGCTCCTACGCCAGTGCCAGTACCTGAACCTGTTTTTGTACCAGGACCAGCACCAGGAGGTACAGCTGGCAATGTGATACCTTTTTCTGCAGCACGCAATTTCATCTTTTCGTGATGATCCAATCGAAATGCATCGCGATCTTTATCAGTTTTAAGTGAACGCATCTTTGATTGATATTCACTACGCTCTGCATTGCTCATCAACTGCGAACCATAAATTAGCGGCTGAGCTTGAGCGGGGTCTTGCGCCATAACAACACCGGTCCAGAGTCCCGAGGCCACTGCCAAAACGGCGAATAGGGTCCATTGGGAAATAGAGTTTTTTGGCGATTTCATTTTTAAATACTTTGCTTTTTTGGAGCAACCAATAAAAGCTAATTTAATGATTGTCTATGTGAACCCCAAGTCGCGAAGAGATCGGTCTTCGTAATCAACATCAGGGGTGGGCTCATGTTATGCCTCGGTTCAATCATCACGTTGATCTAGGTCATGTGAACTTAAGTTGAATATCTTTGTCTTCGAAGGGCATTCACCCAGTACCCATAGAGTTCGGTAGCAGGAAAAACCGACCCTAGCTATTGCAAGGTAGAAAAAGGAACTGTTTTTTTGGTAGATATGAACGAATCTTCATCTGTGCATTTCCCAAGAGATGAGATACACGCCAAATCTTGCCTTCCCCTTAGATGATGTCAAAGCCCAAGCAATTGACGCATTGTTGCTTTGTACGTAGTTTGTCGCTCCGAGTGCGATAGGTGCCACTGACACTGCGGGGCATCGCCCATGCCCCAACTACGCCAAGAAAGGCAGATATGAAAACAGAACTCGCGCTCTTGATGCTTTACGAAAAACCAGTCCTATCGCGAGAGCAGGTCGCTGAGCTGATGGGCGTGAAGCGGGAAACCATGTCCAACATGTTGTCCGCCGATTCGGTCCCAATCCCGATGCTCAAGGTCGGGCCACGTTGGTGCGCTCACATATCATGCAAGTGCGCAGCACCGGCGGCAGTCATTACGTTTTTTCGCATCCTTCGGTACGAGACCCGCTTTCTGTACCGGCCCATCGGCCCATCAATGCCTTTTACATTAAGCGCTTTGTTGCGCTCATTGATCAGATTCAGGAGTAAGCCATGACCATCAAGAGCATTGCACAAGTGAAGCCCCCCTCCCCTTTGAAGCCTACAGCCATATGGTCAGCCCCACTCATGCTGCGGACGGTGGCGGCTTCATGTTCACCATGCCCGATATTCCCGGTGTGATGGCGGACGGGGCAACCGAATTCGAAGCCATTGCGGATGGCCGAGAAGCTTTCATTGCTACATTCAGTGCGATGGTAGACATGGGTCAGGAAATCCCTGTCCCAGCTTTCAATGCTGAAGACTTCACGCCTGCTTCGGCATCAGGCAAGGTTTTGGCACGGCTTCCACGTTCAATGCACATGCAGCTTACCGCCAGAGCAAAAACTGAAGGTGTTTCGCTCAATGCCTGAGTTCTGGCCTTTATCGCTGAAGGTCTAGGGCGTCGCAATGTTGCACATTGTTGAAGCCGGCCTAGAAGCCTGAATTTTTTCAAGTTCTAACTCCCAGCACGGGTTTAAGCCGCACCGCTCGTTGGTCGACGCGGGTCGCTAGGACCTTTAGTGTCATTTGGGCCTGACTTGGTCGATTGCCTTCGCTCGTGCTTTGTGCGCGGCTATGACGGCCGCCGGTACGGGAACGGCGCAATAGTCCATCCCCTCGGCCCAAGTCTCCATGACAGATTGGAACGAGAGTTGGCGTCCTGCGGCGGAAGTTGATTTCATCGTGGTAGGGCCAGTCATTATCCCTAGCAGGCAGCTCTCAGCCCACCACACACCAAGGCGCTGCGTTATGCGCCAAGCCCATCCATAAGGCCCAGGCCGCGCTGGCGGCCAAAGCCGCACCGGCCAGGCGTACGCCCCAGTCACCGCGCGCTGATGCTGTGGACGCGACCAGCGGCTCGATGCTTGTGAGATGGTTTACCGGAATTACTGCGGCCGTAAATACAAAGAAAGCAGTACCCAAAGACCTCATTGACAGTTTGCTGGCTGATTACAAAAAACCAGAGGATTTGATTGGTGAGAACGGGCTTTTAAAGCAATTAACCAAGTTGCTTGTCGAGCGTGCCCTTGATGCCGAGATGTCCGAGCACCTTGGGCATCACAAGAACGCGCCAGTTACCAACCCTGACGGCAACGCCCGCAACGGCATGTGCCTTGGACGCCGCCTGTAGGGCGGCTGAGAAATCGCTAGTGGCGGTTTCTCGCAGGCCACAGTGTTTTCCAATCGCCAGTCCGCGACAGAGCGGTTTTGCTTCGGCAACACAGGCTTCGAGCCCTTTCTTTTCGGGCGAGCACTTGGCAGCAATCGCCTGGGCTTCAGACAAGGAACGATGGCGTAGCGCATCTTCAACGATTTGCTTGGGGCTATGCTGGGCATGCGCACTCAGGCTGGTGGTCAGCGCTGCGCAGAAAAAAGTGAAATATAGAAAGCGCATGGGGAAATCGCAAATATTGGATTGGCGTTAGCTGGACTCTGATGATAGTGCGCGCAATTGATCCAATTGCCCATTTCGTCAGCCGGAAACAAGATGTCGCTGAAGATCACAAACACAAACGCGCGCCCCGATTCATGAACAGTTCAACGTCAAGCTGGAGTGAGAGGCCAGGAAACGCCGCATCAACTCGGGGCCTCGCGTGCCGTTGAACAATTCTGTCGACGGGAGCGGGAAAATGCCATTTGTTTTCTGCGATGATATTGACCTATGACAAATTTGCAATCACTTCGGCAAGCTGAGCACCTCGTGCGCTGCTTGCTTGCGTGGTTTGTTTTGTCTTTAAGTGCGGCGGTGGCCAGTCCCTTGCTGCAACCGCATTCGGCGAATTGGGTGTGTACTGTGGCCGGTATGACCCAGGTGCCGGGCGCTGCTGATGAGGGCGAGTCTGCGACCGCGCACCAGGGCATGCATTGCGTGCTGTGCGCGCCTGCCGCGGCGCCTCCCCCGCCAGAGGTTTGCCCGCAAACGGATTCCAATTCCTTGAGCTTCGTCTTGCAGCCCGTCGCGGCTGCACATGTTGCCTGGCGCGCCAACGCGCTGCTTTCTGCTCGCGGCCCTCCGCGCTGCGTCTAACTCCACTGGTGCGGGCTGCAAGGCCTGCATTGAGTCGGCATTTTCTTCTGCACTGTATTTTCAGGCCGCTGCCGCAGAGGCGTGCGCCTGGTTATTACGGTGCGCCCTGTGCACACCTTGCACGCTTTGCCCATAGATTGCACCTTTGCTGGTGGCTCTGCGGCTGTGCGCGCATTTGTTATCAAGCAAAAATTACCATGAAAAAAAACCGCATTCCCCTGTCCTTGTCGCTGTCTATTTTGGCGCTCAGCATGCAAGCCATAACCCAGGCCGCAGGAGCCCAAACCTCTGTGGTGGAACTCGACGAAGTCGTCGTGTCCGGCTCACGCAGCGCCACCAAACTCTCTGAAACCCCGGTATCGATTGGCGCCGTCAAGCGCAGCCAGTGGGAGCAAGACAAACCCAAATCGGTGGGCGAAATCATTAACCGCATTGCCGGCGTGCAATGGAACGACCTGGGCAACGAGCAGCACAGCATGGCGATTCGCCAGCCCATTGGTACCAAAGCGGTGTATCAATACCTGGAAGACGGGATCCCTATTCGCCCCATGGGCGTTTTTAACCACAATGCGCTGAACGAAACCAATATGAACGGCTCGGGTGGGGTCGAGGTGGTCAAGGGTGCGGCTTCGTCGTTGTATGGCAGCAATGCCGTGGGCGGCGCCGTTAACTTCTTGACCATGAAACCATCTGCCACGCCCACCGGCACGGTTGGAGTGCGCCTGGACAATGTCGATAAATTCAAGCGGGTGGACACCGGTGCGAGCAACACCTGGGGTGATTTGGGGCTGCGCTTTTCGCACTACAGCTCAGAACGCGACTCGACAAACTGGCAAGAATACAGCGGCGGCAAAAAGGATTCGTTCACCCTGCGCGCAGACTACGAGCTGAGTGATATCTCGTGGCTGCGAGCCAGCGTGGTGCAGACCGATTTGTTTTCAGAAACACCCGGTAACGTAACCGAGGCCGATTACCGCAGCAACCCAGGCAAAAGCATCAATACCTTTACCTGGCGCAAAGACAAAACGACCCGTGCCAACCTGGCATGGGAAGGCGAAACGACCGCCCGTGGCCTAACAACCGTAACGCTGTTTCAACGCAGCAACGACCACGGCCAATTGCCCAACTACACTTTTGCCAATTGCTCTGGTACCAACGCAACTTGCACGGGCACCATAAATAACAACCATGTTGATTCTTTGGGTGTCGATGTAAAACACGACCAAAAGCTGGGTTGGCTGCGCGCCCAATGGGTATCAGGTGTGTACATCGACCGCAGCCAAAATGCCTACCTGTCCGACAACTTGGCGGTGCTGCGTGAGCCAATAGCGACGGGCAGGAACCTGAGCTACACCGTCAGCAGTGTGCAAAAAGGCCGTCGAGACTTCAGCGCAGGCATTGCCAATGACGCTGTTTTTTCGCAGCTGGAATTTAGCCCCAGCGATGCGCTGCGCGTGGTGCTCGGCGGCAGGTATGACAGCATTGGCTACGATTTCAAAAACACGCTCAACACGGGCACTGCGGTGAGCGTGAACTATGGGGCGGCCAACGAAACCCGTAGCTTTGGCCGCTTCAGCCCCAAACTGGGTGCGACCTATGCCGTCAGCGCTGCGAGCAGCGTGTACAGCACCTACAGCAGTGGCTTTGTACCGCCAGAGGTGTCTGAGTTGTACGGCAAAGATGCGATTCCGGACTTGCGCCCGGCTACCTACAGCAATATTGAACTGGGCTGGCGTGCGGCGCTGGGGGGCATCAAGCTCGATTCAGCGCTGTACCGTTTGGACGGCACCGACACCATCGTGAGCTTTAAAAACCCAGACAACACATCGGTCAATAAAAATGCAGGCAAAACCACGAGTCAAGGTGTGGAGCTTTCGCTAAGCCAAGAAAATACCGCGTGGGACTGGCAAGTCGGGGCTAATTTTTCCAGGCACGCCTATGTGGACTACAAAACATCCAGCGCTTTGGATTATTCCGGCAAAACCATGCCGTCGGCACCTTGGCACACGCTCAACGCCACTCTGGGCTACCGCGTAGTACCCGGCGCACGCATCGCGGTGAACCTGGTAAAGCAGGGCGAATACTATATGGATGACGCCAACACAGCGGTGTATGCCGGCCATACTTTGCTGAACCTCACTGGCAGTTACCAAATGGGCGATGGCTGGGAGAGCTGGTTTCAGGTGCGCAATCTGACCGACCAGTTGTACGCCAACACAGCATCCAAAGGCAGCAGCGGAAATACCTACGGCGTAGGCGCCCCGCGCAGTCTGATGCTCGGGGTCACCAAACTTTTTGGCAAAAAGTAAGCGCTCAAGGTACCCCATGAAAAACACCGCAACCCCTTTTCCTGCTGCACTGCGCGCGCAGCGCCGTAGCCTGCTGTGGCGCATCCACTTTTGGGCAGCGTTGATTGCATCTCCCGTGGCGCTGCTGGCGGCGCTCTCGGGCATTTTGTACATCTTTACCCCGCAGATTGAAGATGCCCTGTACGGCCACCTTGAACAAGTGGCGCCCGCAGGCGAGGTGCGCAGTCTCGATGCGCTGGTGCAGGTGGCGCAACAGGCGGCACCCGCAGGGTGGGTGTTGCACTCTGTGGTGCCAGCCCATGGGGCGACCGATAGTTTGCAGGTCGCTTTTGTGCCACCACCGAAGGCTGCGGCGCAAGCCAAGGCCAGCGGTGGTGGTCACAGCAGCCATGGCGACCATGGCGCTGCTAATTTGGTCAATGGGCCCACCGCGGCCAAAGGCGCTACGGTTGGCGAAGGCGGCGCCCTGGCTAAGCCCGCAGCTTTTTTGCGCCCCAGTTTTGGATTTCCGGGGCGCGCACAAGTGGTGTACCTTAATCCGTACACGGCAGAGGTGCTGGGCAGCCTGGTGCAGGAAGACCGGTTTAGCAATTGGTCGCGCAAGCTCCATTCCAACTACCTGCAAAATGACAACTGGCGCTGGCTGCTTGAGCTGGCAGCCAGTTGGCTGATGGTGATGCTGGTCACCGGCATTTATTTGTGGTGGCCGCAACGCAAGCCGACCCTGCCGCAAAGCAGTGCGCGTGGCCGCGTGGCCTGGAAGCAGTGGCACGCCTTTGTGGGCGTGGCACTGAGCGTGATGAGCGCCGTTATTTTGACCACTGGCCTGACCTGGAGCAAATACGCCGGCGATCAGGTCAAGTGGCTGCGCGATATTTCAGGACAGGCGCCGCCACGCATATCGGCGTCGATTCAATCCGAAGCGGTGCAGGCCCCCGTGTTGTCGTGGCAAGACGCTTGGCAGGCTGCGCGCCGCGAGGCGCCCGATGTTTCTATGCAACTCATGCCGCCCAAGGGCGTGCAGGGAGTGTGGCGGGCGAACCAGATGGACAAAAGCCAGCCCGAAAAACGCTTTGACCTGTTGTTGGATGCTTACAGCGGCCAGCGTTTGTACTACTCAGGCTGGTCTGAGCAAACCGCTTTTGGCAAAGCAACTGCGATCGGCATACCGTTTCATCGCGGCGAGTTTGGGCTGTGGAACCAGGCGCTGCTATTGGTGTTTGGTGTGGGCGTGGTGTTTAGCATTGTTACCGGCTGGGTGATGTACTTCAAGCGGCGCGTCCATGGTTACACGGGCTTGCCGGTGCTGGCTGCGGGCGCTTGGAAAAGTGTGCATCCGGGGGCCTTGGTCGCAACGTTGGGCATGTTTGTTTTGATGCCCTTGTTGGCCTTGTCGTCTGCTGTGGTGCTGGCGCTAGAGGGCTTTTGGTGGTGGCGTGCCGGGGGTGCAGCCAAAGCATGAGCTTACGGCGCGCGCTCTACGACGCGAATTCTGCGCAGCCCCCTTCCTGTGAGGAGCTCTCTAGGCGGATGAAACTCGTCAACCCAAAATACAGTTTGCGAGAGTGGTTCGTCGTGCCTGCGTACAACCAAGCGACTGCTGGGAACTACTCTCAAGTTCGAGAGCTGCAGGAAGTCATGACGCAGCCCTACGCCGAGCAGTCGAAGGAGGTGGAAGAGAAATACTATAGGCCCAAGCCGTCTGAGTTCTTTGAGATCGCTGGATTGTCGTATGTGAGCTGCTCGTCATAATTTTTTTCGAAAACTGATCGGGCAGGGACGACACACCGTAGACGACCAGCCCACTGCCTACGTCTGCCGAAACTGAAGCTGTGACGCACTGGTAACGAGTGCAAAGGCACTCTTTGAGTACTTCACCGTATGTGTGAGTGACCGCACCCAAACCGGTAGTACCCATATCTGGACTGTCGGCCCTGAAGCCGACATTGGTACACGGCATCATATTTGGAATGTGACCGACATCAACTGCGTAGCGGTGGCGGGTGTTGGAAATTGCAGCTCTCTGGCTGCTCATTTCGTGGGCTTAATGTTAGTCCCGATCCCCACATGAAAACCCTCAAAAACTCCAGCGCACGCCCAACTTCACCGTGCGCCCGGGCATAGGTGCCTTACCAGGCGCGGTTTGCGTCAGGATCGAGCTGGCCGAGTACGCCAGCGCGTCAGTGATGTTTTCCAGCTTGGCGAACCAGAGCGTTTGCGTCGTGCCTGCCTTCACGGTGTAACCCGCAGACGCATTCCACAGTGTGTAGGCGTCGGTACTGTTTTGCCCAGCCGGAACATCGGTTTGCGCCGCTGCATGGTTGGCTCCCAGTCGCGCAGTCCACGGCCCCTGCGCCCAGACCAATGTCGCTCCCAGGCGGACCGGTGCTATACGCGGTAGAGCCTCACCCGTGTTGCTGTTACGGGCGCGCACAGTGTCACCGCGCAATTCCAAATCCAGCGTCTGGTCGCCATGGAGCAAGCGCAGATTCGCGCTTGCCTCCAATCCGGTGAACTCGGCCTTCACCTGCGCATATGCATAGGCATCCAAGCCACCCTCCTGGACGCCGGTCGCTACTTGCGCGATGTAGTTGTCGAACTGGTTGACAAAGCCGCTAACGGCAAAACGATTGGCTCCGTTTTTCCACTGCGCACCGATGTCCAAATTGGTCGACTTTTCCAGCCCTAGGCTCGGATCGCCAATTTCATAAGCATTGGTGGCGATGTGCGCTCCGTTGGCAAACAGTTCGTAGTCTTTCGGGGCGCGTTGGCTGTAGGCCAGGTTGCTGGTCAGTTGCCAAGTGGGTGCGACATTCCAGAGTGCTCCAAGCGCATAAC
>CANNEW010000061.1 GCA_947503685.1 Comamonadaceae bacterium
TGGGCGGCCGCGGAAGGCGACATAGGCTTGCATAGGCTCTTGCTGGTTGCCTGCGGCATACACATGGCGCAGCAGGGACTGGCCCAAGGCCGGGTCAAGTACATCGCCTTTTTCCAAGAAAGCGTCGAAGCCATCCGCGTCTAGCACCTCGGCCCACATATAGACGTAGTACGCCGAGGCATAACCGTTGGATGAAAACAGATGCGAGAAGTGCGGCAAGCGATGGCGCATGCCGATGCCCGATGGCATTGCCAGCGCCTGCAAAGTGTCGCGCTCAAATGCTTGCAAGTCCAGCGCATCCGGGTCGGTGCACTGGTGCAAGTCCAGATCCACCAAGGCGGAGGCCAGGTATTCGACGGTAGCAAAACCTTGGTTAAAGGTCTGCGCCGCCAAAATTTTCTCGAGCAATGCCTGGCCCATGGGCTGGCCGCTTTGGCTGTGGGTGGCAAAGCGTTGCAAAATTTCTGGCTGGAGCAGCCAGTTCTCAAAAATTTGCGAAGGGAACTCGACAAAGTCGCGCAGTACGCTGGTGCCCGAAAGGCGACGGAAACGGCATTGCGAAAGCAGCCCATGCAAGCCGTGGCCAAACTCATGGAACAAAGTGCGCGCATCGTCCAGGCTGAGCAAGGTGGGCTCGCCCGCGGCGGCCTGCGAAAAATTATTGTTGTTCACCACAATCGGGCGCACGGCGGTGGGCAGCTCGCTTTGGTCGCGGTAGGTGCTCATCCAGGCGCCCGAGCGCTTGCCGCTGCGGGCAAAGTTGTCACCCAAGAACACGCCCACATGGCGGCCATCGGCATCGCACACTTCCCAGGCCTTGACGCTGTCGTGGTAGGTGGCGATGTCGCCGCGTGGCGCAAAGCGCAGTCCGAAAAGGCGCCCGGCCACATAAAACATAGCCTCGGTCAGGCGCTCGAGCTGCAAAAAGGGTTTGATCTCGGCTTCATTGAGCGCATAGGCACGCTGGCGCACTTTCTCGGTCCAGTAGTGCCAGTCCCAGGCCTGAATGTCTTGGCTGGTCCAGGCGTCGCCGGTTTGCTCGCTGGCCTGCGCGGCCAGTGCGGCGCGCTCCTGCAGCGCTTTGCGCTGCGCCGGCTCCCAGGCACGCATCATCAACTCGCGTACGGCGCCATGGTGGCCGGCCATGGTGTCGGCCAGGGCAAAGTCGGTGAAATGGGCGTAGCCCAACAAGCGCGCCTGGGCCAGGCGCAGTTGCAGGATCTCGCGTATCAGCGGTCGGTTATCGTGCGCGCCACTGTGCTCACCGCGTGCGCACCAGGCCTGCCAAATGTGTTGGCGCAGGTCGCGACGCTCGGAAAACATCATAAAGGGCGTGATGGACGAACGCGACAGTGTGATGACGTGGGCGTCCGCACCCTCCACGCCCCGCTCGGTAGCCGCCTGACGCGCTGCGGAGACGACAAAAGCCGGCAGCCCCGCCAGTTCTTCGGGTGCGCGCAATACCATCTGAAACGCCGACTCGTCGGCCAGCACGTTTTGTGAAAACTGGGTGAAGCAGCGGGCCAGGCGCTCGGCATTGGCCGCAAATTCCTTGCGCTGGGCGGGGGCCAAGCGGGCACC
Organism: Comamonadaceae bacterium; assembly: GCA_947503685.1. Taxonomy (GTDB): domain Bacteria; phylum Pseudomonadota; class Gammaproteobacteria; order Burkholderiales; family Burkholderiaceae_C; genus Allorhodoferax. The sequence goes on from CANNEW010000061.1 coordinate 1,582, forward strand.
TGCGCGCTCAAAGTCCAGTAGGTAACGCGACAGCAGACGCTGGCTTTGCGCGTCCAGCGCGGCGCTGTTGCGGGCGACGGACTCGATGCGGGCGAACAAGCCGGGATGTAAAAAAAACGCTGCCTGGTGGGCGGCAAGCCGGGGGGCAATTTCGCGCTCTAAGGCGCGCAAAGCGTCGGAGCTGTGCGAGGCCACCAAATTGAAAAACACCGAGCGGCAGCGCGCCAGCAACTGCCCGGCCGACTCCAGCGCCAGCAAGGTGTTGTCAAAGTCGGCAGGGGCCGGGTTGGCCGCGATGGCCTCGATCTCGGCCTGGTGGGCGGCAAAGGCGGCATCAAATGCCGGCAAAAAATGCTGCGGTGCAATAGATGCAAAAGGCGGTACCTGGAAGGGCGTGTCCCACGGGGACAGGAGGGGGTTGTTAGCGTGCGTCATCCGTCCACTGTAATAGATGGCGCACGCCACGCTCCGGCCAGGCGCCCAAAACCATGTGCTGCGGCTTACTTTATGATGCCCGCTGCCTTGGCCCCCTATCCGGAGACCCACCCCCATGCTGCGTTTGGTTTTGCCTGCTATGCCGACACACTGGACCCGCGCTTGGGTTGCCGCGTGGGCTTGTAGCGCTGCCATGTTGTGGGGCCATGCCCAGGCCGGCACCAATCCTGCCGATCCGGCCAAGGTACTGCACCTGGCCTTCCCCGTAGCTGAGACGGGTTTTGACCCGGTGCGCGTAAGTGACCTGTACTCCAATATCGTGAACTCGGGGATTTTTCAGCCCTTGGTCACTTACGACTGGATGGCCCGGCCTAGCACCATCGTCCCCAATGCCGCCGAAGCGCTGCCCGAAATCACCGACGACGGCAAGCTTTACACCTTCAAGGTCCGCAAAGGTCTGTACTTTTCGGCCGACCCCGCCTTCAAAGGCCAAAAGCGCGAGTTAACGGCGCAGGACTTTGTCTACACCTTGCTACGCCATATCGACCCCAAAAACAAGTCACCCCGAGTAGCGGACCTGGAAGACAAGATTGAGGGCTTTGCAGCTGCCCGCCGCCAGGCGGCCAAAGAGGGCATGAATTACGAGCAGCGCCACCCCGGCATTTATGCCAGTGACCGCTACACTTTGCATATTCGCCTAGTGCGGGCTGACCGCAATTTCCTGACCTTGCTGAGCGGCCCCAGCGCCGGCGGCATGGCGCGCGAGGTGGTGGAGGCGTACGGGCCTGAGGGCATCATGGCGCATCCGGTGGGCACCGGGCCGTATATGCTCGATAGCTGGGTGCGCGGCTCCAAAATCAAGCTGCGCGCCAACCCGACTTACCCTGGCTTTACCTGGGACTTCAAACCTGACCCACAGCACGCGCAGGACATGGCCATTGCCGCAAGCCTGCAGGGGCGCAGCATGCCGCGGATAGGCCGCGTGGAGATCAGCATCATTGAAGAGCCCCAGTCCATGTGGTTGGCGTTTAGCGGCAAGGAAATTGACATTGTTGAAATGCCTCCCAGCTTTATCGAGAAAGCCCTTAACGGCCAAAACCAATTGCTGCCTGAATTGAGTAATTCAGGTGTACAGATGTACCGCACTGTAGAGCCGGACATCACCTACCAGTTCTTCAATTTGCGCGACCCCGTCATCGGCGGCTACACGCCCGAGAAAATCGCACTGCGCCGAGCCATTATCTTGGGTTACGACGTGGACGAGGAGATCCGCGTGACCCGCAAAGGCCAGGCCATCCGGGCACAGCAAATGGTCTCTCCCGTGATACCCGGGCACGACGCCGACTACCGCAGCATCGTGCGCTTTAGCCCGCTGCAGGCTAATGCGCTGCTGGACCAGTTCGGCTACAAAAAGGACGCGCGCGGATTCCGTATGCATCCGGATGGTAAGCCTTTGGTTTTTTCCATTCACTCTCTCACATCCTCGGACTATCGTGAACGTGATGAGCTGTGGAAGAAATCCATGGACCGCCTGGGTATACGCCTAAAGATCAAAAAGGACAAGTTTGCGGAGCTACTGAAGCAGGGCAAGACCTGTTCGCTTTCGTCTTTTGGTTTGGGCTGGACCGGCGCTTCAGAGGCGGAGTTTGTAATGGGACTTTTGTCCTCCAAAGCCATTGGGCAAAGCAATTACGCGTGCTTTGAAAACGCGGAGTATGACCGTGAATTTGAACGCCTGCGAGTCCTACCCGACGGACCGGAGCGTAGCCAAGTGTTGCGCAATTTGTACCGCATCATGGAAGTCTATGGCGTGCTCGGCCTGAGTTCGACCCGTATTCGCACCCGCCTGAGCCAGGCCCATATAGATGGCTACCGCGCGCACCCCTTGGTGAGCAACGGCTGGCAGTTCATGGACATTCGCCCCAGCGCGGGCGGGGAGAAATAAGTATGCCTGCCTACGTCGCACGGCGCCTGTGGCAAATGTTGCCCACCATGGCGGGTGTCATCTTGCTGGTTTTTTTCTTGTTCAACTGGGTGGGCGGCGATCCGGCCTATGTACTTGCTGGCCTGATGTCCAACCAAGAGCAAATCGAGAGCATCCGTACCGCGATGGGCTTGAACGAGCCGCTGTACGTTCAGCTGTGGATTTTTGTCAAACAGGTAGCCACTTTTGACTTCGGCGCCAGTTGGACCACGGGCGAGCCGGTGTCGCAATTGTTTGCATCGCGCTTACCTGCTTCGCTGACCCTGATGCTGCCGCTCTTGGTGATAGAGACCGTGGTTTGCCTGGTACTAGCGGTGGGTTTGTCCTGGGTGCGCGGCTCGCGCCTGGACCGGGGAGTGATGGTGTTTTTTACGCTGCTGATGTCGGTGAGCATTTTGGTATTCATCATCCTGGGCCAGTACCTGCTGGCCTACCGCTGGGGCCTCTTTCCGGTGCAGGGCTGGGGCGACGGCCTGTGGAAAAACCTCAGCACTTACGCGCCTTTGCCCATTCTCCTGGGCCTGCTGGTGGGCGTGGCGCCACATACCCGCTTATTTCGCACCTTTGTGCTGGACGAGGTGGATCAGGACTATGTGCGCACGGCACGCGCCAAAGGCCTTTCAGAGGCGCGAGTGATGTTTGTCCATGTGCTGCGCAATTCGCTGATTCCGGTCATTACCTTTGTCACTTCCAACATTCCCGGCCTGCTATTAGGGGCTTTTTTGCTTGAGCGGTTTTTCGGCATACCTGGCGTGGGCCGTGAGATTATTTTGGCGGTGGAACGCAGTGATTTTCCGGTGATCAAAGCGGTCACGGTGTATGTAGCCTTGGCCACCATGGTGTTCAACCTGATGGGAGACTTGCTCTACCGTTTGACCGATCCGCGCGTGCAGTTGCGCTAACGAGCCGCCATGACACTTTCCGTACATTCCGACAATTCCGTTCAGGCTAGCCCCGGCGCTTGGCATTTAGCCTGGCATCGCTTTAGTGCCGACCGCACTGGTATGGGAAGCGCCTGCATCGTGCTGTGTTTTTTGCTACTGGTTGCCTTAACGGCCATGGGTCTTGTTGCAGCCGACTGGGAAAAGGAGGTGGCCATCGGCCACGCCCCACCAAGTTGGGCGACGAGCGCAAGCAGTGAGGGCGCTGGCCCATCACAGCCGCTGCCGAACGTGCTCGACTACACCCCCAGCCAGGCCGATGTGATCGACCCGATTGCCAAGGAGTGGGCGCAGGCGCAACGGGCCGTCAAGCCGGCGGGTGAAAAGCCTGACGTCCTGGCCGCGCACCTGCCTATGGGGGCCGACAAGTGGGGGCGCGATGTGCTGAGCAAAACGATCAAAGGCGCCGAGACGAGTGTGCTGGTGGGTCTGGCTGCGGCGCTGGTGGCCACTGTGCTGGGTGCTTTACTGGGCGCAGTTTCAGGCTGGTTTGGCGGCTGGGTCGATGACCTGAGTAACTGGCTGTACAACGTGTTTCACGCCATCCCGGGGATTTTGCTGATATTGGCGATTGCGGCGGTGCTCGATACCAAGGGCAGCGCGGCAGTAGTGGTGATCTTGGGCTCAACCAGCTGGACTGGCGTGTACCGCCTGATGCGTGGCGAGTTTATGAAGCATCGCGAGCGCGAGTACGTGCGCGCTGCGGATGCTATTGGCGCCTCCAATATGCGGCGCATGTTTGTGCACATCCTGCCCAACGTCAGCCATGTGATCCTGGTGCAGTACTCGCTGCTGACGGTGGCCTGTATCAAAGCCGAGGTGATCTTGTCCTATCTGGGCTTTGGCGTGCCGGTGGACGGCGTCTCTTGGGGCACCATGCTCACTGAGGCGCAAAACGATTTATTGGTCGGCATATGGTGGCAGCTGCTATGCGCCACGCTAGCCATGTCTTTGTTTGTCACCGCCCTGTCCTTGCTCACCGACGCCTTGCGCGATGCGCTGGACCCCAAAGTCGTGCAATAAGAGGCCCGCCATGACCACTTTGCTTTCGGTTGAACAACTTACAGTGGACTTTGTCAGCGCCTCGCGCCCGCCGGTACGTGCGGTCGATAGCGTGGGCTTTAGCCTGCGCAGCGAGACCACCCTGGCCTTGGTAGGCGAGTCGGGCAGCGGCAAATCGGTAAGTGCCCTGGCGGTGATGGGGCTCCTGCCCCGGCACAACGCGCGCATCGGTGCGCAAACCAGGCTGCAGTTTCAGGGGCGCTCGCTCCTGGGCCTGGGACTGGCCGACTGGCAACGCATCCGTGGCAAGCACATGTCCATGATCTTCCAGGACCCGATGAGCTCGCTCAACCCGGTTTACAGCATCGGCTTTCAGTTGGCCGAGATGCTGCGGGTACACGAGGGCATGAGCCGCAAGCAAGCGCGCAAGCGGGCGCAGGCTTTGCTCGAGGAAGTCGGCATCCCCGAGGCGGCGCGGCGCTTGGACGCCTACCCCCATGAGCTCTCGGGCGGCCAGCAGCAGCGCGCGATGATCGCCATGGCGCTAGCCTGCGAGCCCGAACTGCTCATCGCCGATGAGCCCACCACCGCGCTGGACGTGACGGTCCAGCGCCAAATCATGCAACTGCTGGCCGAGCTGCGCCAGCGCCGCAAAATGGCCATGCTCTTTATCACCCACGATCTGGGTTTGGTGAGCGAGATCGCCGACGAGGTGGTAGTCATGCGCCACGGCAAGGTGCGCGAGTCGGGCCCGGTGCAGCAGATTTTTACCCAAGCACAAGACGCCTACACCAAGGCCTTACTCAGCTGCCGCCCCAGCCCCGAGCGCGTGGGCCAACGCCTATTAACTATCGACGACTGGATACAGTCCGACGCCACCGACGTCGCCACCGAGCGACTTCCCGCCCAGGTCGCCACGCCCGCTGCTCAGGCGGCCAACGATACGCCCCTGCTTGAAGTGCGTCACTTACGCAAAGTGTTCGATGTGGGCGGCTCCTGGTTTGGCAAAAAGCAATTTGTGGCGGTCGAGGATGTGAGTTTTTCGATGTTCAAGGGCCAAACGGTTGGCCTGGTGGGCGAATCGGGTTCGGGCAAAACCACGGTGGGCCTGGCCATGCTGCGCCTGCTCCAGGCCAGCGGCGGCGAAGTGCTGATGGGCGGGCGCAACCTGCTGGCGCTGTCGAAGGCCGAATTTTCGCCCTACAAAAGACATTTGCAAATCGTTTTCCAGAACCCCTACGCCTCGCTCAACCCGCGCTTCACGGTGGCCGAGGTCTTGGACGAACCCATGCGCTTGCACGGTTTGGGTGGCGATGCAGCGGGGCGTAAGCTGATCGCACAGCGTCTGCTCGAACAGGTGGGCATGCCCGCCAGCAGCATGGGGCGCTACCCCTTCGAGTTCTCGGGCGGACAACGCCAGCGCATTGCGATTGCGCGCAGTCTGAGCCTGTCGCCGCAGGTGCTGGTGCTCGACGAAGCGGTCTCGGCGCTGGATGTGTCGGTGCAGGCACAGGTGCTCAACCTACTCAAAGACCTGCAGGCCGAATTGGCGCTGAGCTATTTGTTTATCTCGCACGATCTGGACGTGGTGCGCCACATGGCCGATACGCTACTGGTTATGCACCAGGGCAAAGTGCTTGAGCAAGGCGATGCAGCCACTTTGTATGCGCAGCCGCAGTCCGATTACACGCGCCAGCTTTTGGCAGCGGCGCCGCGCCTGCAGTTTCGACCGGCGGCTTAAGCACCCGTACTGCTTGCCTTTCAGGGCCGCGTGCCCGTTGCGGCTTTGTTTTTAGCGGCGGCAAAATCACCCGCGTAAACGTGTAAAAGCTGCGCGGGCGAGATCCAGCGGGCCATTGCGGCGTTCACCTCCTGCACACTGCTGGCGGCAACCTGCAAGTACAGCTTGTCATAAAAGGCCATATTGCGCCCGATGCGTCCATTGACCAATTGCAACTGGGCCAGGGCGCTGTCCTGGGCCCAGGCAGTCAAGCGCTGCTGATCCAGACTTTTCTTCGCGTCCTGCAATTCAGCTTCGGTGACGCCGCTGGCAAGCAACTGGGCCAGTTCCTGGGAAACGGCCAGTTGGACCTTGGCGCGGTTTTCGGGCGCAAAAATCGCCCACAAAGTCAGTTGCCCGGATGGCTCGAAGGCCGACACCCGCAGCTGACTGCCAGCGCCATAACTGATGCCTTCTTGCTGGCGCAAACGCTCGGACAAGCGCGACTGCGCGCCGCCGCCCAAAATTTCATTGATCAGCAAAAGCGCCGCGTAGTCGGGCATGGTGTCTTGCGCTTTAAGTGGCAAGGCGGCCATGTAAACAGCGTTTGCTTTATCGGGCGTTTCTAATTGCAAGGTAGCCGCATTGGGCTCGGCCGCTAGCTTGCGCAGGCGCTCAAAAGTCACTTTGCCAGCCCAACCGGCAAACAGCGTTTGGGCGGCAGTCTGTGCCCATGCCGGATCAAAATCACCGGCCAGCGCGAAGTGTGCCGAAGCGGCGCCCGCTAAATCGGCATAAGCGGCCTTGACCTGCGGCAGACGCAGGGCTTGAAGGTCAGCAATAGTCTCCTCAAAACTGCGGGCGTAGCGAATGTCCTTGCGCCCAAAGTTGTTGAGGCTACGCGCCAAGGCGTTGGACGCCAAAGCCTCGGGGTCACTGCGTTGGGATTTGACAAAAGTCAGATCCTGGCTGCGCGCCTGCTCAAACTCAGCCTGCGAAAACGTTGGGGCGCGCAAAACGTCGCGCAGCAAGGGCATGAGCGCGGGCAGGCTAGCACGCACGGTATCAAACTGGAGCACCAGGCTTTGTCCTTGCTGGGTGACCGACAGCTTGGTTTTGAGCAGGTCCAAGGTGCTGCTGATGTCGCTGCGGCTGCGCCGTCCAGCACCGCGTGTGAGCAAGCTGGCCGCCATCTCGATGGCGCTGGCACGCCCGGCGAGCGATTTTTCGTCCCCCAGCTCCAGCACGATCTGGCCCGAAACCGTCTGGCCGCGCGTCCTTTTTGGAATCAGCACCAATCGCGCACCACCGGGCAGCGTAGTGCGCAAGGTCCGTTCTTCGATCGCCACAGGCGTGAGCACAAAGGCTTCGCCCTGGGTCACCGCCGCCTTGCCTTGGTAATCGGACAGCATATCGGCCAGAACGGGCGTGGGCGGAATGAGGACGCGCTTGGCCTGGGCTACCGGCACGAACTGGCCCAGGGTGCGGTTACTGCTTTGCAGGTAATGCTGCGCCACGCGTTGTACATCAGCCACTGTCAGCGCTTCAATGCGATCGCGTTGCAGGAAAAACAGACGCCAGTCGCCCTTGGCGATGGCCTCAGACAATGCGATGGCTAAGCTCTGCGCGTTGTTGAGCGTGTTGTCAATGTCGCTAAGTAGTGTTGCCTTGGCGCGTGCCAATTCAGCCGCAGTGATGGGCTTGCGCGCCACACCTTCGAGCTGCTCCAACATGGCCTGACGTGCCTGCGCCATGGAATGGCTTTTATCCAGTTCCAGCCAGAAAATCATGCAGCCTGGCTCAGCAAAGTCCAGCATCCATGCATAGCTTTGCGATGCCTTTTTACGCTCCACGAGTTCAGTGTGCAGACGCCCAGCGGGCGGCGAGGCCAAGATCTCGCCCAAAGCGAATAGCGCCGCGGTATCGGGATGCGCTCCAGCCGATACAAGGTAAAGCACAGCTAACCAATAGCTGTCCGCCACCCGGCTCACCGTGAGCTCACGCGCACCGTCGCGCGGCGCCTCGCGGGTGTAGGTCGGCTCCAACACCCGCGTAGGTCGTGCAATGGGACCAAAGGCCTGCTCCACCATGGACAGCGCCTGCGCCACATCGAAAGCCCCGGCGACCACCAACACTGCGTTATCCGGTTGGTAGTACTTGCGGTAAAAATTTTGCAAATTCTCGATCTTGACGTTTTCCACATCGCTGCGCGCGCCGATGGTGTCTTTGCCGTAGTTGTGCCAGTCAAAACTGCTGGCCAGCATTTTTTGCATCAGTACGTGCTGCGGCCGGTTTTCACCCGCTTCCATTTCATTGCGCACGACTGAAAATTCTTTATCCAGGTCGGCACGTGCAATGAAGCTGTTGACCATACGGTCCGCCTCCATCTGCAAGACCCAACGCAAATTGCTCTCAGATGCTGGAAAGGTTTCGAAATAATTGGTGCGGTCGGTGTAGGTCGTGCCGTTGAAATCCATGCCGCGTTTTCCCAGCGCGGTCATGATGTTGCCTTGGCTGGGCGTGCCTTTAAACACCATGTGCTCCAGCAAATGCGCCATGCCGGTCTCACCGTAGTTTTCGTGCCGGCTACCTACCAGGTACGTAATGTTCACCGTTGTGGTGGGCTTGGAGGCATCGGGCGCCAGCAGCACCCGCAGGCCGTTGGGCAGCAGGTATTCGGTGATGCCCTCCACACTACGCACCCGTTGCGCCACGGAAACACTAGAGGCATCCATGGTGCGGGCGCTGGCCGAAGGCACCATGCTCAGACCGGTGAGGCCTACCCAAAAGGTGGCACAAGCCCGCTGGACCCAGGTACGAAATTGCATGGAAGTCTCTACTTTCTAGGGTGCAGCGCCCGGCGCGCCCACTTTGGCAACATTGTCATTGGAATTGCGATCGATACGTACGTTGAACGGATCCACACCGACGAAGGCAGGCGCCTTGTCTGTGACTAAGCGTACCTCCTGGCTGCCGGAATGCAGTGCCACGCGCTGCAAAACCAGGACGGCTTCGGGGCCATAGCCTTTCTTGGCGGGCTCGGCACTGAAGGCGCCGATCTCGAAGGTTTCGTTCAAAGGCGCTTCAGTTTCCTTGCCCTTGCCATCAGCGTAATATTTGCTGGCCTGCACGGTAAAGCGGACATCAAACTTGCCGTCAGCGCGGGACTGCACCGAAGGCGCACTTGCTTTGAGATCATAGAGGGTGATTTTTTCGAATAAGTCGGTGATCAATGCGTGCTGGCCTGGGTCCACCTCTGCGCGTAAAAGGCGCAAAAAGTCGGTGCTCGCGGGATAAGGCGCAGCCTTGAAAG
>CANNEW010000062.1 GCA_947503685.1 Comamonadaceae bacterium
AGGTAGCCTTCCGAGCCCATGATCTCGACGCCGTCGTAGCCCGCGCTCTGGGCCAATGCGGCGCAGCGCGCGTAGTCGGCAATGGTTTCTTCGATCTCTTCTTCCGTCAGAGGGTGCGGGCGAAAGGGGTTGATGGGCGCTTTGAGCGCGCTGGGCGCCACCAGCTCGGGGTGGTAGGCGTAGCGGCCAAAGTGCAGGATTTGCATGGCGATTTTGCCGCCAGCGGCGTGCACCGCTTCGGTCACGACCTGGTGTTTGTCCGCTTCCTCTTGCGTGGCCATACGCGCGCCGCCAGGCAGGGGGCGGCCCCGGTCGTTGGGCGCTATGCCGCCGGTCACGATCAGGCCTACACCGCCACGCGCCCGCTCGGCATAAAAAGCGGCCATGCGCGCAAAGCCGTTTTTGGCTTCCTCCAGACCCACATGCATGGAGCCCATGATGACGCGGTTTTTGAGTTCGGTAAACCCCAGGTCCAGGGGTTTGAGCAAATGGGGGTAGGGGTTCACGCGGGCGTCCTTGGGCGATGGCTATTGAATCAGGCCGCCCTGCACCGCAGGTGCGCAAACCGGCCAATAAGAGCGGTATTCTCTACCATCTGTCCCAAAGCCCCAGCCCGTGCATACCGGTGTTAGTCTTTGCGCACCGCGTCGTCTCTCTTTGCAAACTCCGTTCATGAAAGCTACTGTGGAGGATCTTCCCCCAAACCAGGCGCCCCAAGCGCCAAGCGCCGTGCGTCCGCGCGACGCGGCCAGCCTGCTGATCTACCGGCGCCACGGCGCGCAGCTCGAGGTGCTGATGGGCAAGCGCAGGCCGGGTGCGCGGTTTTTGCCCGACGTGTATGTATTTCCCGGCGGCGCTTTGGATAAGGCCGATGCGCTGGACGTGGTTGGTGCAGGTGCCCAACCGGAAGCCGATGCCGATGCCGATGCCGTGGGTGGACAAGGCGGGGCTAGAAGGTATCGAACTGCGCTCCCACCGCAATGGGTACAAGCAATGGCCGCGCGTGACGAACTGCACGCGACCGCATTGCTGCGTGCCGCGCTGCGCGAGTCGCATGAGGAAAGCGGCTGGCGCTGGGCCGATGCAGCATTACCAAGCTTGAATAACACGGGCCTTTGCTACCTCGGCCGCGCCATCACCCCAGCGCAAAGCCCCAGGCGTTTTCATGCGCGTTTTTTTGCCGTGCCGCAGGAACGTATGCAACAAGACCCGCATGCCGATGACGAGTTGCTGGACTTGCGCTGGGTCGATGCGCGCAACCCGGAGCAATTGCCCATCATCGACGTCACTGAATTCATGTTGGCCGAATTGCAGCGCGAACTCACTGGCAAGCGCGCGGACGTGCCCTTGCTCTGTTATGTCAATGCGCTTGTGCGCATACGCAGGCTTTCCATTAGCCCTTGAGCGTAAATAGCGGAATGTCTTTCCGCACCGAAAGCGTATCAAGCTGTCCGCGGGTTTTATCTTTCACGAATGCGGCAATGGCGGTATGGCTTTCGGGGCGAAACATGCTGCGTATATCGCTATGAGATTGGCCCGCCGATTCCATCAGGCGCTGCGCAAAATGCGGCTCCAGCGCGGCAAAGGCCACGCGGCCGTCTTTGCAGGGGTAAATGCGGTAGCCCGCGTGGCTGCCGCCCACGCTGCCCTTGGCGGTGCTCAGGCCCCAGTTGCGTGGCAGGGCCAGGTAATGCGCTGCTTCAGACAGGGCGACTTCGATATGCGCGCCTTTCCCGCTCGCCATACGCTGCATTTGCACTTGCAGTACCGCTTCGCTGGCCATGAGCGATCCGCCCATGTCGGCGTACAGCGTGGGCGGCATGTCCATGCCCGTTACCAAACCGGCTTCAGCCATGTAGGTGAGGTCATGCCCCGGCTCTTCGGCCCGAACGCCCGGCGCCCCCACGATGGCGACCATGCTCAGCGCCGGGTAGCGCTTTTTCAGGCCGGCCCAGCCCAGGCCCAGCTTGTCTAAGGCAGAGGGGCGAAAGGAGGTCAGCAGTACATCGGTGCGTGCCAACATTTTGTGCAGTTGAGCCTGGCCTTTGGCGGTTTTGAGGTCGGCCTGCAGCACCCGTATGCCTTGGTGCAAGCTGGTGTAGGCCGGCATGTTGTACATGCCCATAGGGTCACCCGGCGTTCCTGCTGGCATGGCTGCGGGTGCGGGAGGTTCGAGCTTGCTGCAAGTGGCGCCCATCGCTTGCAAACGCATCATCGCGGCGGGCCCGGGCAGGTTGAGCGCCAGGCTGAGGATGCGTACGCCTTTGAGCGGACGCAGGGGCTTTGGTGGGGTAGTTTGGCTTGCCATGGGGATATCTTTAGGCTATGGAGGTTAGGGACTTTAAGTGGAGTTGGCGGCGTGCAATGCGGTGCGATGTGCTTAGACCGGGCTGGGAAGGCTTAAGCCCAGACGGCGCGCTTGCGCAATCCAAGTTGCAAACCAGGCCAGTGCCACGGCGTCAGGTTCAGCAGCATCCAGCGCGTCAAGTACGCAAGCCTCACCCACCAACTGCGCCCCCAGGTCTTGCAGGCGGCTTTGAAACGCTTTTGCGCCGCCGTAAAACGTGTCGCCATAGCTGCTGTCGCCCAGCGCCACCAGGCCAAAGCGCACATGGCCCAGAAAACGCGCATCGGCGTCCAGGCTTTGGTACAGGCCATGGGCGTTATCTGGCACATCGCCGCTGCCGGTGGTAGAGCAGCACAGCACAAACAGGCCGGGGGTATCAAAAACGGCAATAGACAGGTCCTGCATGTCCAGCACTTGGGCGCTGGCGCCATGCTCAGGCGCGGCAAAGGCCAGGGTTTGGGCGATCTGGCGGGCGTTTCCGTGAACGCTGCCAACCAGCAGGGTGAGTTGCATAAGAGAATGGACAGGGCAAAAAAGGCAGGGCCGCATGATAGGGGCAATAATCAGCGCCTTGTGCCCAGTGGCCGTGCCGGTGATGTATTCGGACGCGGCGGGCCGCTTAACTAGGGGGTGCTGGCTTGACGTCTGATTTTTTGAGTGCCGACTTGTTTCCGGAATTGCCCAAAGTAGCAGTCCCGCCCCCGCCGCGCAAGCGCAAACCCGCCGGGGCCAAAGCCAGGGCCCAAACCACGATGACAACAGCACCCCAAGCCGGGACTTTGGCGGCTGCGGCCGCCACCCCATCCGCAAGCCCCGTAAGCGCCCCCGAGGCCTGTGCTGCCGCGCTGGACGCCCATCCCGACTACCGGGTGTTGCGCCGCCTGCCGGTGCGCCTTGGGTGGCCTGGCGCGCAGTCCACAGGCCGCACTTGCGTCTTGATTTTGGATACCGAAACCACCGGGCTAGACCAGTCCAAAGAAAAGATTATTGAGCTGGCGATGCTGCGCCTGGAGGTAGACAGCGCCACCGGCGCGCCGCTGGGCCCGCTGCAAGTGTTTGATGAGCTGGAAGACCCGGGCCGGGCCATTCCTAAAGAGGTGGTGGCTTTGACCGGCATTACCGATGCCGACGTGCAGGGCAGGCGCTTGGACGAGGCGCGCATCGCGGCCATGCTGGAGGGCGTGGATGTGGTGATTGCCCACAACGCGGGTTTTGACCGTCCGTTTTGTGAGGCGCGCATCCCCCAGTTTCGTGAGCTGGCATGGGCCTGCTCCTTTGCCGATATCGACTGGAAAGCCCAAGGCCGCAGCTCTAGCAAGCTCGAAGCGCTGGCGCTGAAGTTAGGCTGGTTTTATGACGCCCACCGGGCCGAGATGGATTGCCATGCGCTGCTGGCGGTGCTGTGCGCGCCGCTGCCTAAAACGCCCGAGCGCAATGGCATGGCGGCGCTGCTTGCGGCAGCACTAAGGCCTGCGTTGCGCCTGTACGCCACGCACGCGCCTTTTGATTCCAAAGACTTGCTCAAAGCGCGCGGCTACCGTTGGAATGCAGAGCAAAAGGTCTGGACCACCCGACTGACGGACGAGGCCGCGTTGGAGGCGGAATGCGAATGGCTCAAGACCGAGGTCTATGGCGGTCGCCATGCGGTGGTTGCCATAGAGCAAAGCGATGCCCGCGCCAAGTATTCATCGCGTGGCGGACGCTTGGTGCAGCGCCAGTTATAGGCTGCATCGACATGTCTTACCAACTGATAGGTCTGCAAGCAGCCAAAGTCCGCAAAGTGCTTATCAACGGAAGCCTGGTGGCCTCCGCTATGCACAAGACGGCGCAAGCGGGCGCGCTGGCCGTGGGGCCACTGGGGCTGGAGGTAGATGAGCAGGCCGATTTATCGGTACACGGCGGCTTGGAAAAGGCGCTGTACGCCTACCCTCTTGAGCATTACGATTTTTGGCGCGCGGAGCGGCAAGCTGCGGGTCTGGGCGGCATTGACGACGGCCTGGCTTTTGGCGCGCTGGGTGAAAACCTAACGCTACAGGGTTTACTGGAAAGCGATGTCTGGGTGGGCGACGAGCTGCACTTTGCCCATTGCCGCCTGCGCGTCACCCAGCCCCGCGAGCCCTGTTTTAAATTTAATGCGTCTATGGGCTTTAACACCGCGTCCAAACGGATGGCGCAAACCGGTTGGTGCGGCTTTTATCTGGCGGTGGATCAGGCCGGGACGCTGCAAGCGGGCGAAGCCTTCACCCTCGTCCCCGGCCCGCGCCGCGCCAGTATTGCCGAGCGCTTTGCAGCCAAGATGTTCAAGCATTTGTTCTGACACCCCCAATCGGTGAAGTGCGCCTGGCGGTGGGGCCTTTGGGGTCGGATCCGTAAAGGTTGAAGTGTTCAGGCGGCAACCGCCGAGCCTGCAAAGCCCGTGGCTCGTCCTAGGCGCCGATATTGCACTCGCGCCGCAGCAAAGCCAGTGCATCGTGCATCGCGTAGTCAGCGTCGCTGCGCAAAACAGGCGTCGCGTCCTCGGTGAATTCGTTCCACATCCGCAGGTAGTCGCCTTGGTAGGCCGTGGGTGCATGTTCGCGAATAAAGCCGCTCGCGCGCTCCGCGTCCATACCGGTCTTTCGGATTTTTCGGATTAAGGTGGCTGCGCTCTTTTCGGTGAGCAAGGTTTTGGGTGCGCTGCCCGCGGCCACACAAACAAGCAGCGTCAGCAGCGAGCCTTCGTCCTCATGGCCGCCCGTGGCTTTGGTCCAGGCGGCGGAGACCTGTCTTTCAAAGTCTTCTACTTCGGCCAAGCCATCTTCCAGCCAGAAGTAGCGCCCGGTGAAGGCAGGCGTTTGGGCGAACAATTTGCGCGGGGCAGTGCTGGCGTCCATGATGCGCGCCCAGTCCGCCTGCAGACTGTCAGCGACGGCGCGCAGCGCAGGTGCAAAAGCCGCAGGCAGCCCCTTGGGTAAGACCAGTGCCGGTGGCTGATCCGCTAAGCCAAATTTTTTGCGCAGCACGGCAATGGTTTGGGCAAAACCGGGCCAATCTGGCGCGACGCTGCGCTTGGCCAGCGACCAAAGCAGGGCGGTGCGCAGCACAGCCTCGGCGTCCGGGGCTTCTTCATGCAAGGTGTCGATGTCGATTTCCCATTGCGCTGCGCACCAAACAGCCGCATCCATCACGCGGGCTACCTGGTCCCGCTTGGTGCGCTCTGCGCGGTAGTCAGCATGGCTGCGCCGGCTCCAGCGCTCCAGCACGGGAATGTGTTCATCTAGAAAGCCGCGCCCGTCCTGCATGCCAAAGTGGGTGTTTTGCGGCATGGCGATCATGGCTTTGAGCAGGTCCGAGCCACCTTTGGAACGCGACAGCAGCGAGTGGTCGCGCAGCGCTTGCGCCGCACGGTGCAGGTCGCCGTCGCAGCTGTCTTGCAAATATAAACTCACCAGATTGACCATGCGCTCGCGCGCTTTTTCCAGGTCCGGGCGCAAGTACTCGGTACCGAAATAGCGCGCAATTTGCACCATGCCTTTGGGCGCTTCGGTGCGCAGGGCGTCCAGGCGCTCGGCGCCGATCAGGCCGTGGGCTACACCGTAGGCCAGGACTTTTTCAAAAAACGGGCGCTCATCAAACAGCGCCACGCCGCCATCGACTGCGCCCGTACCGCCGGTAACTGGCTCGTCGGCCTTGGCAGTCATGGCGCAAACCTCAGATGTGAAAGGAAATTGTTGACCACGGGCTAAATCGCCGACTCTTCATCGGCGTCCAAGGCGGCAGGGGTCGCCTTGCCCCGGTCGGTGTCGCCGGTCTCTACTTTGCCATCGTCCTCTTCCATCTCAAACTCTTCGCCGCGCCCGGCCTCAAATGCGCGGGCTTTGGCGCGCAGCACCAGCAGGGTTTCGATGAACAAATCAACGCATTGGTAGCGCAGGGCATAGGCCATTTGCATCCAGTCCTGGTCGGCGACTTCGTCCTCATCGATACGCGGTTTGGCATAGGCGTTGGCGTAGAGGTCGGCCTCGGTAATCATGTCGCCGTCGTCCTCTGCGGTGTCAAACAAACCGGTGCGAGCAAAGGCCTCCACGCGACTCCAGCGTTCGGCAAAATAATCGGCCAGGGCTTCGCTGCCGCCCTCCAAATCGCCGATGGCCGTCAGAAATTCCACCGGGTCCCCGCCCGCGCGGAAAATAACGGAGTTGACCATGCCGCGCAAATGGGTGCGCGAGAGGTCTTTGTACTGTTTTTCAATCACCACGGCGCGCGCGAATTGCTGCGGTGAGACCAGCAGATTGACCACCGACTCTTTGGAGTTGTCGTATTCGCGGATCACCGCCAGGATGTCTTTGGGTGGCAGTTGCTCCAGCACCACCATCAAGGCGCTGTCGCCCTCGGCATCGGCCAGTTCCACCAGCGCCGATTCGGCGCCCGAAATATCGCCTGCGGCAATTAGGCTTTGGGTTTTGGAGATTAATGCAAGATGTTGGCTCATGGCTTTTCCTCATTCAATACGGTACGCAGGCTTTATTCCTTGCGGTCAAAGCCTTGTTCGGCCATCCAATCATTGCCGGCTTCTTCGGCAGCGCGGGCTTCTTTTTCTTCCTCGGAGTCCTGGTCTTCGCCCTCTTTATCTTCATCCTCATCGTCACTCGCAGCTACTGCTGCTGGCGTATGGTGGAACAAATATTCCATGCCCGCGGCCAGCACCATCAGGGTGTCGCCCGCCGGGTCTTTGCAGAGTTCCTCTGCCAGGCCCAGGGCCCAGGGTTCCAGGCTCACATGCGCTGACAGCGCGGCCCAGTCGGGTAGTTGGCTTGGGTCTTTGGCGACTAACGCGTCCATCAGCGCAGGTTTACTAAAGCGCATACCCTGGTGGAACACGATGGCCACCATTTCCGGCGCGCTGGCCATCATCTGGCGCAAAAAGGGCAGTTCTTTACGGCGCTGGGCCAGGCGCTGGCGCAAGACGTTTTTGCCTTCGGAGTCAAAGGCCATGTCATTGATTTCCGCTTCGTAGCTGGAACGCAAGTGCGCGAAGTAAGTCGATATTTTCATAAATCGGTGGTCAGCGGCTTTGCAGCAGTTTGTCTAAATAAGGGTTCCAGATCTCGCGCGCGGTTTGCAGCGGGTCGTCCAGTAGGTTGCGGCGGCGGTTGTCGTCATAGGCCTGGCGTTGGGTCTCGTCGCTCAGCACTTCGTAGGCTTGCTGTACCGCGCGAAAACGCGCCGGGGCGTCCGGGTCGCTGTTGCGGTCGGGGTGGTAGGTGGCGGCAAGCTGTCGAAACGCCTTTTTGATGTCGGCGGTGCTGGCGCTTCCGCGCAGGCCCAGGGCGCTGTAATGGTCCGTCATAGCCCTCTATTGTCGCTGTCTTGGAAAGCACGACGTTCAAGAAGCGCTGGGGAGCGGCCAGAGCACGGCTGGCAAAGCGCGCGAACGCGTGTCATCAAGCCTGTCATCTAGGTGCCAGGGCCAAGCCTTCACTGGTTTATCCTCACCGCATGGGGCGCTGTGTCCCAAAGAAAAAAAGGCATTTTCATGAACCGTGTCCTGGCCCACACTGGCTCCCGTTACCCCATTGTTCAGGCCCCCATGGGCTGGATTGCGCGTAGTCCCTTGGCCAGCGCCGTGTCCCGCGCCGGGGGCTTAGGCATCATCGAAACCTCATCTGGCGAAACCGAAAACTGCCAGCGCGAGATTCGGACCATGGTGGAAAGCGGCCTGCCGTTTGGGGTGAACCTACCCATACGTTTTCTGAAAGACGAGGCCATGCTGCGCTTTGTGTGCGAGGTTGGTATCCGTTTCGTTACCACCTCGGCGGGCAGTCCGGCCAAGTTCATCGCGCCGCTCAAGGCGGCAGGTATCGTGGTTTATCACGCCGTACCCACGATGGAGATGGCGCTCAAATGCGTGGAAGCGGGCGTCGATGGCCTGGTGGTTGAAGGCGGAGAGGGCGGTGGCTTTAAAAACCCGGAGGAGGTCAGCACCTTGGTCCTCTTGCAGGCAATACGCGAAAAAGTGGATGTGCCCTTGATTGCTGCAGGCGGCATCGTCGATGGGCGGGGCATGGCTGCTGCCTTTGCCCTGGGCGCCGAGGGCATTCAAATGGGCACCCGCTTTGTTGCCAGCTTGGAGAGCCCGGTGCATGCCCATTACAAAGAGGCGATCTTGGGTGCGGGCACCACCGGCACCTGGATGCTCAACACCAAGTCCAGCCCCTGTATCCGCGCGCTCAAGACGGATTTCACCCAGACGATTCACGAAGCGGGCCTGATGGGGCCGGAAAGCTTTATGGGTATTCAAAAAGTGTATTTCGGCGGCGACATGAACGCCGCCCCGGCGCTTGCGGGCCAGTCCGCCGGTCTGATCCACCAGATCAGCAGCGTGCAGGACATTATTTCGCAGACGGTGCAGCAATTCCAAGCTATTTCCAAGCGCATGGGAGCCATGGCGCAGGCGGCCGATTTTGGTTAAGGCTCCGCCTCTGGAAGCGCTTAAATCGGCAAAGCCACCAAATCATGTCCCTGTGTGCCCACGATGCGGGCGCGGGTGAATTCGCCCACCTTGAGGGTTTTGCTGATTTTTTCTGGAGGTAGCAGGCGCACCACGCCGTCGATTTCTGGGGCGTCGGCATAGCTGCGGCCTATGCCGCCCTTTTTGCCCAGACCGGGGGCCGAATCGACCAGCACTTGCATGGTTGCGCCTATACGCCGGTGCAGGCGTTCGGCTGATACGGCTTCAGCCACCGCCATGAAGCGGGAGCGGCGCTCCTCGCGCAGTTCCAGCGGCAGCATGCCCGGCAATTCGTTGGCGGTGGCGCCGCTCACGGCGCTATAGGCAAAGCAACCGGCGCGGTCGATTTGCGCTTCGCGTACGAACTCCAGCAGGTGTTCAAACTCGGCTTCCGTCTCGCCCGGAAAACCGGCGATAAAGGTGCTACGCACCACCAGTTCGGGGCAGGCTTCGCGCCAAGCGGCAATGCGCTCCAGGTTGCGCTCGCCACTGGCCGGGCGCTTCATGCGTTTAAGCACGTCGGGGTGGCTGTGTTGCAGCGGCACGTCCAGATAGGGCAGCACTTTGCCTTGTGCCATCAGCGGCAGCAGTTTGTCCACCGTAGGGTAGGGGTAAACATAGTGCAAGCGCACCCAGGCGCCGTAGGGTGCGGCGATATCGCCCAGGGCTTCGACCAATTCAAAGGTGCGGGTTTTTATCGGCTTGCCGTCCCAAAAACCGGTGCGGTATTGCGCGTCCACGCCGTAGGCCGAGGTGTCCTGGCTGATAACCAGCAGTTCTTTGACGCCGCCTTCAAAAAGCGCGCGCGCTTCATTGAGTACATCGCCGATCGGGCGCGATACCAAGTCTCCGCGCATGGAGGGGATGATGCAAAAGGTGCAGCGGTGGTTACAGCCTTCGCTGATCTTCAGGTAGGCGTAGTGGCGCGGCGTGAGCTTGATGCCGGCTATGCCAAAGCCTTGCGGCACCAGATCGACAAAAGGGTCGTGCGGCTTGGGCAGGTTCAGGTGTACCGCATCCATGACTTCTTGAGTGGCATGCGGCCCGGTGACGACCAGCACTTTGGGGTGCATCTGGCGGACCAAATTATTACCGTCGCCGTCGGCGCGAGCGCCCAGGCAACCAGTGACGATGACGCGTCCGTTGTGGGCCAGGGCTTCGCCAATGGTGTCCAAGCTTTCCTTTACCGCATCGTCAATAAAGCCGCAGGTGTTGACGATGACCAGGTCCGCACCGGCAAAGGTTTTGGAGGTTTGGTAGCCCTCGGCGCTCAGTTGCGTGAGTATGAGTTCGGAGTCGGTCAGTGCTTTTGGGCAGCCCAGGCTGACAAAGCCCACGATGGGCGCGCGCGCTGCGCTAGGGCTGTCGATGGTTTCAACGGTCATGAAGTGTGCTGACAAAAATAGAGTAGCGCCCACCCGGGCGCACAAAGCATGCGCTTAGCGCTTGATGCCGAAGGTGCCCAGGAATTGCTCGGTTTGCTTTTGCATTTGTTCCTGCATTTGCTGGAACACATTGGTACCCATGACGCCGGGCGCGATAGGCACCGGCATTTCCATCAGGGTTTGCATATTTTTTTCCATGATGCCTCCCATAAATCCCTGCATGGAGTGGCCGTAAAAGCGGATGATGTTGGCCAGCACCGGCGCGGTAAACATGGGCGAGCCACCAGCTTCTTCTTCCAAAATAATCTGCAAGAGGATGCTGCGCGTCAGGTCTTCGGCGGTTTTGGCATCGACTACCGCAAAGACTTTGTGGTCCATGACCAGTTGTTTGATTTCGGCCAGCGTGATGTAGCTGGAAGTGTGGGTGTCGTACAAGCGCCGGTTGGGGTATTTTTTGATGACGCGCTCGGGCAGGTCCTTGGGGGCTTCTGTGGTTTTAGGCATGGCGGTCGGCGTAGGCGGGGCGTTGGACAATGAAGGGCGCATTGTAGGTAGCCCCCGCCGGGCGCAAGTACAGGGTTAGCCCTGAGAGCAGGGCACCCGCCTAATCCAGCGCCTTGCCGCGCAATTCTTTGATGGCGCTGCGCTGGCTTTTGTCTTGCAGTCGCCGCTCTTTGGAGGCGCGCGTCGGGCGCGTGGCGCGGCGCGGCTTGGGTGGCAGGGCCACGCGTTGCACCATA
>CANNEW010000063.1 GCA_947503685.1 Comamonadaceae bacterium
CGGCAGCCACGCTAGGCCTTTCTTACTGGCAAACCCAGCGCATGATTGTGCTGCCCCAAGCCTTGGCCATGGTGGTGCCGGGCATCATGAATAACTTTATTTCGACCTTCAAAGACACTTCGCTGGTTTCTATCGTCAGCCTCTACGAATTGACCGGTGCCATGGGCATGGCGATGAATTCTGAAGCCGACTGGCGCCCCTTCCACATCGAAGGCTATTTGTTTATCGCCCTGATTTATTTTGTGTTTTGTTATTCGATGTCGCTTTACAGCCAATGGATAGAAGCGCAAGTGAATAAAAGCAAACAGCGTTAAGGACAGCCATGACCGAGCCCATCATCACCTTCGACAAAGTCAATAAATGGTATGGCAACAACTTCCATGTCCTGCGTGACATCGACTTACAAGTGGGTACCGGCGAGCGCATCGTAATCTGCGGGCCTTCAGGCTCGGGCAAATCCACATTGATACGCTGCATCAACCGCCTAGAAGAACACCAGCAAGGCCGTCTGGTAGTCGATGGCGTAGAAATCACCGACGACCTCAAAGCGATTGACGATGTACGCAAAAAAGTTGGCATGGTGTTTCAGCAGTTCAATTTATTCCCTCACCTCACGGTGCTAGAGAACCTGACGCTCTCGCCCATGTGGGTGGGCCGCCTACCCAAAAAAGACGCCGAAGAAAAAGCCATGGAGCAATTGCGCCGCGTGCGCATTGCCGAGCAGGCGCTCAAATACCCGCTGCAACTGAGCGGCGGCCAGCAACAGCGGGTGGCGATTGCGCGGGCTTTGTGCCTGACGCCTAAAATCATGCTGTTTGACGAGCCAACCTCAGCGCTGGATCCGGAGATGATCAAGGAAGTGCTCGATGTCATGATCGAAATGGCCGAGCAAGGCATCACCATGGTGTGCGTGACGCATGAAATGGGTTTTGCCAAGGCCGTGGCCGATCGGGTCATCTTTATGGACGAGGGGCAGATCGTGGAGCAAAACACGCCAGAGGCGTTTTTCAACAACCCGCAAAGTGAGCGCAGTCGCGACTTTCTGTCCAAAATACTAGGCCATTGATTTGAACCACATTCCCCGCACCGAGGAACTTGCCGTACCCACTGCCAGCCCACCCGCCTTCAGCCAAACCGAATTTCGCCAAGCCCTGGGCCAGTTTGCTACCGGCGTGACCGTGGTAAGCGCGCGCAGCGATAGCGGCGCCCTGGTGGGCCTGACGGTGAATTCGTTTAACGCTGTTTCGTTGGACCCGCCTTTGGTGCTCTGGAGTTTGGGTCTGCGCTCAGCTTCTATGGAAGTGCTGCGCAGTTGCACGCACTACGCCATCAATGTGCTGGGCGCTGAACACCAAGCCCTGGCCACGCAATTTGCCACCAAAGCTATAGACCGTTTTGCCGGCGTCGCCTGGCACAAGGGGCCTTATGAGCTGCCCTTGATCGATGGCGCGGTGGCCACCTTCACCTGCTTTAACCGCAGTCGCTACGCCGAAGGCGACCACGTTATTTTTGTGGGCGAAGTCGAGCGCTGCACCCACCGTGACGCTGCCGCGCCTTTGGTCTACCACGCCAGCCAGTTTTTCACCGGCAGCCTGCGCTAACCATTTCCAGGTTTTCCCCGCCATGGACCGCAAGGAACACCTGGACGCCTTTGCCATTGGCCTCTTGATGGTGTGCTGTGCCTTCTGGGGCTTTCAGCAAGTGCTGGTTAAAGCCACGCTGGCCGACTTGCCGCCTGTGTTCCAGGCCGGTGTGCGTTTTATGGGCACCACCGTGGTCTTGTGGCTATGGTGTCGCTGGCGCGGTATTGCACTGTTCGAACGCGACGGCAGCCTGTGGCCCGGCCTCTTGGCTGGCTTTTTATTCTCCATGGAATTTTTCTGCTTGTTCACTGGCTTGCAGTACAGCGCCGCCTCGCGCCTGACGGTGTTTTTATACACCTCGCCCCTATGGGCCGCGCTGGTGCTGCATTGGTTTGTCGCATCCGAGCGCTTGCGCGCGGTGCAATGGTTAGGCCTGGTATTTGCTTTTTGCGCCGTGGCCTTCACGCTGCGCGAAGGCTTTATCGGTGGCCAGACGCCGCTGCAACACTGGGGCGATTTGCTCGGTGTGGGCGGCGGCATCGCCTGGGCGCTGACCACCGTCACCATCCGCACCACCATACTCAGCCGCGTGGGCGCCGAAAAAATGCTCTTTTACCAAGTAGCCGCCAGCGCAGTCGTGCTGCCACTCTTGTCCTGGAACATGGGCGAGGCCTGGTCCTGGCCCTGGAATTTCAGCCACTTCGCCATGGGCTCGCTGCTCTTGCAAACCCTGGTCGGCGCCTTTGCCAGCTACCTGTCCTGGATGTGGCTGCTCAGCCGTTATCCGGCTAGCAAACTCGGTGCCTTCGCTTTCTCAACGCCGCTGTTCGCGCTCCTGTTTGGGGCGCTGTGGTTGGGCGAGGAAATTACGCTGTCTCTGCTGGGCGCACTGGCGATGGTGTTTGTGGGGATTTCGCTGGTGAATCGGCGTAAGCCGGTGGTGGAGCAATAGGGGCAAGTGCAGGCTTGAGGTAGCGCATTGGTGCGACCAAGGTCGGCTCGGAGAGGTGATCAGCGGGGCGCAATTTCCTGTCAATTGACGACTTACATAGAAGTTCTCGCACCTTCCCCTAGCGGATGCAATTACCGCTTAGTATCGAACTAATTTTTGATTTGGCAATGTATCTCGGATGAACAAACTTTTTTTCGAAAAATCCATGTTGAACTCCCTTTACTACTTAAGTCAACAATGGGAGATTGATGAAACCGCTTTGGCAACAAGGTGCAAGCCCACTTAGACGGCATGCTGGACCAGATACCAAAAGGGACGGGTACATGAGCAATATCAAACTCTTTGAAACAGCGCAAATTCGTTCCATCTGGAGCGAAGATGCACAGTGTTGGTACTTCGCCATCGTGGACGTGGTGCAGGTATTGACTGATTCGGTCAACCCAACCGACTACCTGAAGAAGCTGCGCAAGCGTGATCCGGAGCTTGGCAGCTACCTGGGGACAAATTGTCCCCAGGTAGCTATGCGCACGGACAGCGGCGTACAACGCCAGACCCTGGCCGGCAGTGTCGAGCACCTGTTGCGGCTCATCCAGTCCATCCCCTCGCCAAAGGCGGAGCCCTTCAAGCGCTGGCTGGCCCAAGTGGGCTATGAGCGGCTGCAAGAAATTGAGAACCCCGAACTGGCCGCGCAGCGCATGCGCGCCATTTACCAGTCCAAGGGCTACAGCCCTGAATGGATCGAAAAGCGGGTACGCGGCATCGCCATTCGCGACGAGCCCGGCGAATGGCAAAAACGTGGCGTCAAGGAACAGCGCGAATATGCCATATTGACCGCCGAAATCAGCAAAGCCACCTTTGGCATGACTCCCAGCGAATACCGCGACCTCAAAGAGTTGGACAAAACCGGCGACAACTTGCGCGACCACATGAGCGACCTGGAACTGATCTTCACCATGCTGGGTGAAGCCTCCACCACCGAAATCGCACGCCAACACGACGCCCAAGGCTTTGGCCCAAACCGCAGCGCCGCCCGCGCCGGCGGCAAAGTAGCGGGCAGTGCCCGTCGCGACCTGGAGCGCAAGTCGGGCCGCAAAGTGGCCACAGACCAAAACTACAAACAGCTTCCCGAGGCCGAAGCGCGCAAGCGCATCCCAAAGAACAAAGTCAAAACGGGAGACGCACCATGAAGAAAGAATTGGTCCAAACCCTGACTGACACGTTTGAAGGCCATGCACAACAAACCGAAAGCGGCGTTGAATATTGGCTGGCCAGAGACATTCAACACCTGCTGGGTTATGCCGAGTGGCGAAACTTCGGCCAAGTCATCAGCAAAGCCAAAACAGCCTGCGAAGTGAGTGGGCATCTGGCCAAGGATCATTTTGTTGACGTCAACAAAACGATCGCCATGCCCAAAGGTGCATCCAAGGATGTAGCTGACATCATGCTCACCCGCTATGCCTGCTACCTCATCGCGCAAAACGGTGACCCGCGCAAAGCCGAAATAGCGTTTGCCCAGACTTACTTTGCGGTACAAACCCGCAAGGCAGAACTGATTGCGCAGCGCATGCTCGAAGCGGAGCGATTGCAAGCCCGGCGCAAACTCACCGAAACCGAAAAAGAACTCTCGCAAGTCATCTACGAGCAAACCGGTGGCAACCAAGACTTTGCCATGATTCGCAGCAAAGGCGACCACGCTTTGTTTGGCAAAAGCACCCAGTCAATGAAGGCCCAATGGAAAGTGCCCGACACCCGCCCCTTGGCTGACTTTGCGCCCACGATTTTGCTCAAGGCCAAAGACTTCGCGGCTGAAATCACCATCTTCAACGCCCGCCAGCACCACATGGACCGTGAGGGGGAAATCTCGCATGAGCACATCACCAACAACCAAGCGGTGCGCAACACCCTGCTGGAACGTGGCATTCGCCCCGAAAGCCTGCCGCCCGAAGAAGACGTGAAGAAGGTGGAGCGCCGCTTGCAGTCTGACGACAAGAAAGTCCTTAAAAATCCTGACTCGCTGGACAACTGACAAAAACACTCCATGGCCACCCGCAAAACCACACCCAAAGCCGCTACCGCTGACGTTGCCACCGTACCCCAAGCGCAGCACCTGGCCAAACTGGTCCATGCGGTGCGCCATGAAAAGGTCTTGATCGATACCGACCTTGCCCAGCTCTACGGCGTGGAGACAGGTGCATTGAACCGCGCCGTCAAACGCAATGCCAGCCGTTTTCCGGCCGACTTCATGTTTCAGCTCACAGCCCAAGAATGGGACGACTTGAGGTGCCAAACTGGCATCTCAAGTGCGCATGGGGGACGCCGTGCCCTGCCTTACGTCTTCACCGAGCAAGGCGTGGCCATGCTCTCCAGCGTGCTGAACTCGCCGCGTGCAGTGCAGGTCAACATCGCCATCATGCGCACCTTTGTGCAGCTGCGGCGACTGATGGACAGCAACCGCGACTTGGCCCGCCGCATCGACGCCTTGGAAGCACGCTACGACGAACAGTTTTCCAACGTGTTCGATGCCATCAAACAACTAATCACCGATGACAAGCAGCGCAAAGCCAAACCGCGCATTGGATTTTTGGATTAAATGAACATGGCCACCCGCAAAAACATCCCCACCGCCGAATTCCAGTCGTTGGTGCAGCGCGAACACCAGCAGCAAGTGCAAGTCACCTATGACTCGGACCTGCAAGAGGTGTACGACACCGAACGCCACCTTTTGTATGTGGCATGTACCCGTGCACGGGACAGGTTGATGGTGACGAGCGTTGAGCCTGCGTCGGAGTTTGTGGATGATTTAGCTCGCTAGATATGCCTAGCAGAAACAACAACTTTGTATTTGATGCAGCCAGCTAGGGGTGGCGAATGGCTGCATCAAACAGCAGCGCGCTCAGGCTCATCCCATGCCAGCGCGCTTGCGCAACTCAAACTTTTGAATCTTGCCGGTAGATGTTTTAGGAATGGACTCAAAGCGAAAATCGCGTGGCACTTTGTAGGCCGCCAGCAGGGATTTGCAATGCGCCAGCAAGTCTGCGGCGCTAACGCTGGCGCCTTCTTTCAATTCCACATAGGCCACCGGCGTTTCACCCCATTTCTCGTCGGGCTTGGCGACCACGGCGCAGGCCATGACCGCGCTGTGGCGGTAAAGCGCGTCTTCCACTTCCAGCGAGCTGATGTTCTCGCCGCCGGAGATGATGATGTCTTTGCTGCGGTCTTTGATCTTGACGTAGCGGTCCGCCTCCAACACCGCCAGATCGCCGGTATGGAACCAGCCCCCGGCAAAGGCTTCGGCCGTGGCCTTGGGGTTTTTCAGGTAGCCCTTCATCACGATATTGCCGCGAAACATGATCTCGCCCATGGTATGGCCGTCGGCAGGCAGCTCTTGCATACGCTGGGGGTCCATCACCGTCATGCCTTCTTGCAACGGGTAGCGCACGCCCTGGCGACCGTTGAGGCGGGTTTGCTCGGAGGCGGTTTGCGCTGCCCACTCGGTGCGCTTGGCCGCCACCGAGGCCGGACCATAGACTTCGGTCAGGCCATAGACGTGGGTGATGTCAAAGCCGATGCGGGCCATGCCTTCGATCATGGACGCGGGCGGCGCCGCACCGGCCACCATGCCGCGCACGCCATGGCTGATGCCCTCGCGCAAAGCGGCAGGCGCATTGATCAAAAGGTTGTGCACGATGGGCGCCGCGCAGTAATGGTCCACCTGGTGCTCGCGAATGGCCGACAAAATCGGCGCGGCCTCTACTTTGCGCAAGCAGACATGCGTGCCCGCTTGCATAGCCACCGTCCAGGGAAAGCACCAACCGTTGCAATGAAACATGGGCAGTGTCCACAAATAAATCGGAAACTGCGGCATGGTCCAGGTGCTGGCATTGCACACGGCGTTGAGGTAAGCGCCCCGATGGTGGGTCACCACACCCTTTGGGTCGCCAGTGGTGCCCGAGGTGTAGCTCACCGCAATCGCATCCCACTCGTCTTGCGGGCCGTTTAAAACGCTTAAGGGTTCATGCGCGGTCAGCCAGCTTTCGTATTCCAGCGTGCCCACGCGCTCGCTGCTACCGGTCCATTCGCTATCGCAAATATCTATCACCAGCAGCTCGCGGCCATGGGTTTCGCGCAAGATGCGCAGCGCCTCGCGCATCACGCCACCAAACTCGCTGTCGGTCAGCAACACGCTGGCTTCGCAATGGTTCATTTGCCAGGCCAGAAGGGCCGGGTCCAGGCGCGTGTTCAGGGTGTTGAGGACAGCATTAAGCGCAGGCACCGCGTAATGCACCTCCACCATCTCGGGCGTGTTGGAAAGCATGGCGCTGACCGTGCTGCCACGCACCACACCGCAAGCGCGCAAGGCCGCAGCTAGGCGGGCGCTGCGCTCGCGCGTTTGCGCCCAGGTGTAGCGCCGCTGGCCGTGAATCACCGCCGTTAGGTCGCCAAACACCTCGGCCGTGCGCTCCACAAAACTCACCGGCGACAAGGCAACGAAATTGGCCGCGTTTTTGTCCAGGCCTTGGTCGAAGATGGATGTCATGGCAGTCCTTTCAAACAAAGTGCCAACGCGGTAGCGCCCGGCGAGCGGGCCTGTAGTGGATGACGACCCGATTATTTAAGCGCTTTGTAACGCATGCGCTTGGGCTTGGCACCCTCTTCGCCCAGGCGCTTTTTCTTGTCGGCTTCGTACTCTTGGTAGTTACCGCTGTAGAACACCCATTGGCTATCGCCCTCGCAAGCCAGAATGTGGGTGGCGATACGGTCCAAAAACCAGCGGTCATGGCTGATGACCATCAGCGTGCCGGCAAACTCCAAAAGCGCATCTTCTAGGGCACGCAAGGTTTCCACGTCCAAGTCGTTCGACGGTTCGTCCAGCATCAGCACATTGCCACCAGCAATCAAGGTCTTGGCCAAATGCAAGCGTCCACGCTCGCCGCCCGAGAGCATGCCGACTTTCTTTTGCTGGTCAGCGCCGTTGAAGTTGAAGCGGCCACAGTAGGCGCGGCTGGCCATCTGGAATTTGCCGACGTTCAAAATATCCAAACCGCCCGATACGTCTTCCCACACGGTTTTATCGTTGGCCAGTTCGTCGCGGTGCTGATCGACAAAAGCCATCTTTACGGTTTGGCCGATCTTGACCTCGCCCGAATCGGCTTTTTCGCGTCCGGCAATCATTTTGAACAGTGTCGATTTACCCGCGCCGTTCGGACCGATGATGCCCACGATAGCGCCGGGCGGCACTTTGAAGCTGAGGTTGTCGATCAGCACGCGGTCGCCGAAAGACTTGGTCACGTTGACAAACTCGATCACTTCCTGGCCCAGGCGCTCGGCCACCGGGATGAAGATTTCGTTGGTCTCGTTGCGCTTTTGGTACTCGAAGTCGCTCAGTTCCTCAAAGCGGGCCAGACGCGCTTTGCTCTTGGCTTGGCGGGCCTTGGGGTTTTGGCGTGACCATTCCAGCTCTTTCTTCAAGGCCTTGGCACGCGCTTCCTCGCCTTTTTGCTCGGCCTCCAGGCGCGCTTGCTTTTGGCTCAGCCAGTCGCTGTAATTGCCTTTGTAGGGAATACCCGAGCCACGGTCCAGCTCCAAAATCCATTCGGCCGCGTTGTCCAAGAAGTAGCGGTCATGGGTGATGGCGACCACGGTGCCGGGGTTGCGCTCCACAAACTGCTCCAGCCAATCCACCGACTCAGCGTCTAAGTGGTTGGTGGGCTCGTCTAGCAGCAGCATGTCGGGCTTGGACAGCAGCAAACGGCACAAGGCCACGCGGCGCTTTTCACCGCCGGAGAGCACGCCGATATTGGCATCCCAAGGAGGCAGGCGCAGCGCGTCGGCGGCGATCTCGAGCTGGTGCTCGGAGTCGGTGCCCGCGGTGGCGATGATGGCTTCCAGCTCGGCCTGCTCGGCAGCCAGTGCGTCGAAGTCGGCGTTTTCTTCGCCATAGGCGGTATAGACCTCCTCCAGCCGTGCCTTGGCGGACATGACCCTGCCCATACCCGCTTCCACGCTTTCGCGCACAGTTTGGGTCGGGTCCAGCTGCGGCTCTTGGGGCAGGTAGCCGATATTCAGGCCGGCCATGGGGGTGGCTTCGCCCTCGATCTCTTTGTCAATGCCAGCCATGATTTTGAGCAGCGTGGACTTGCCCGATCCATTAGTCCCCAGCACGCCGATCTTGGCGCCGGGGAAAAAGCTGAGCGAAATGTCTTTAAGAATATGACGCTTGGGCGGCACGATCTTGCCGACGCGGTTCATGGAGAAAACGTATTGGGCCATTGGGGTAGGTATCTGTCAGAGCTAAAAGGGGGGAAGGACGCATTATCGACGCTGCGCGCTAGGCGCGGGCCTGCTGCGCCAGAGGCGGCAAAAGTCTCGAGCTTGCAACGTGCGACAATGCGCCGGTCTGCGGAGCTTCAGTTGCCCGCAGCGCCAGCACCATGCTGGGGACTGCCCTACACGTCGGCGTCCCACCTTTTGAACCTGCCTGCCTTTGACTGACCGCACACCAGAGCCCGTGCGGAACGGCCGGTATGTACGCACCCTCGGGTGCTTCTGTATGAACTTCGATGAATTGAATCTGGCACCCGCCATCCTTAAAGCCGTGCGCGAGCAAGGTTACGAAACGCCTACTGCCATCCAGGCACAGGCCATTCCCCTGGTCCTTGCCGGCCACGACCTCTTGGGCGGCGCCCAAACCGGCACCGGCAAAACCGCGGCCTTTACCCTGCCTATCCTGCAACGCCTGTCGACCACCGAGGCGGCGACCAATAAATTCGGCGGCACCGGCATCCGTGCCCTGATGCTCACCCCAACGCGCGAACTGGCAGCGCAAATTGAAGAATCCATCCGCACTTATGGCAAATACCTGGAGCTTTCGAGCACCGTAATCTTTGGCGGCGTGGGCATGAACCCGCAAATCGCCAAGCTCAAGCGCGGCGTGGACCTGCTGGTGGCCACCCCCGGCCGCTTGCTGGACCTGCACCAGCAAGGCATGCTGGACCTGGGCCAAGTACAAATTTTGGTGCTTGACGAAGCCGACCGCATGCTGGACATGGGCTTTATCCATGATGTGAAAAAAGTGCTGGCCCTGGTACCGCGCGACAAGCAAAGCCTGTTGTTCTCTGCCACCTTTAGCGACGAGATCCGCGACCTGGCTGCCACGCTTCTCAAAAATCCGCAAAGCGTGCAAGTGACACCGCGCAACACCACGGTGCAGCGCATCAACCAAATCATTCACCCGGTGGGGCGCGGCAAGAAAAAAGCCCTGCTGGCGCACATCATTAACAGCCAAAACTGGAGCCAGGTGCTGGTCTTTACCCGCACCAAATTCGGCGCCAACAACGTGGCCGAATATTTGGAAAAGAACGGCGTCAGCGCCATGGCCCTGCACGGCAACAAAAGCCAGGCAGCGCGCACCCAGGCGTTGGCCGGCTTTAAGAGCGGCGATGTGCGCGCGCTGGTAGCCACCGACATTGCTGCGCGCGGTATCGACATTGATGAGTTACCGCATGTGGTGAACTATGAAATCCCCAACGTCTGCGAAGACTATGTGCACCGCATCGGCCGCACCGGCCGCGCCGGCGCCGATGGCACGGCCATCAACCTGGTCTGCATGGACGAAGAAGGCTTTATGCAGGACATCGAGCGCTTTACCAAGCAACACCTGGAAGTGCAAGTCATACCCGGTTTTGAACCTGAGGCCGATGAGCGTGCCGAGCCCATCGCCATGGGCCGCCAAACCATTTGGGGCGGCGCGGGTAAACCACCCAGCCGCGATGTGATGCAAGCGGCGGCAAAAGCGGCCCGCACCGAAATGCTGCAGCGCGTGCGCGAAAAGAAAAGCACCGGTGGCCCCGGCGCCGGTCCGCGGGGGCCGCGTAACGGTCCAGGTAATGGACCCGGAAATGGCCCAGGCAATGGCTCGCGCAACGGCCCGCCGCGCCAAGGTGCCGGCCGCAACGGCCCGCACCGTCCGCCGCGTGACCCCGGCTACCCACGAGATCCTGGCTTCCCCCGCGATGCCGGATTCCCACGTGACGACGACGGCCCTATGGCCCATGAAGACCAGCCCCCCCGCTCCCATGATGCGCGTGCGCACCAGAACCGTAACCCGCTGGCCAACCCGACCATGAAGAATTTCCCCAGCGAACCGCGTGTGCCGCGCGCGCCCGGCGGCCAACCCGACCCGATGCGCACCAGTGTGGACATGATGGCCGAGCGTGGCGCACGGCGTGGCGGCGGTGGCGGTGGCGGCGGCTACCAGGGCAAGCGCCCGGCGGGCGGCGGCGGCGGTGGTGGCTTTGGCGGTGGCCAGCGTGGCCGTGGCGGGCCCGGAGGTAACCGTGGGCCTGCGCGCTAAATAATCAAACTTAGGTGGCCCGCACAAAC
>CANNEW010000064.1 GCA_947503685.1 Comamonadaceae bacterium
CACTGGCCGGCCCGCAAGGGCTGTGGCAGCGCTGGGGTGGCGCGTCTTGGCAGGGCACACCGTACTTGCTCCTCTATGGAAATGTATTTTTCAACTTGTGTGTTCTGGTGCGCGCCGCCACCGAGGCACTGGAGCAAGTCAGCGCCTCGCGCCTGGCGGCTGCACGCAGCTTGGGCGCTTCGCCCTGGCGTGCGTTTTGGCGTATCGAGTGGCCGGCTATTGCGCCCTGGCTGATGTCAGCTTTGTGTTTGGTTTTTTTGTATTGTTTTGCTGGTTTTGGGCTGGCGCTGGTGCTGGGCGGGCCACAATTTGCCACGGTGGAGGTGGAGATTTATACCTTGGTGGCCTATGAGCTGCAAATCAGCCAGGCCGGCGTGCTGGCGGTTTGGACGCTGTGCCTCACCGCGCCTTGCGCACTTGCCTATGCATTTTTGGAGCGTCGCTTGGCCACGCCGCTGCGTGCCGACCGCATTGCGCGCCGCAGGCCGCAAAGTGCGGGGCAGTGGCTGGCGGTGGGGCTGACGGTGCTGAGCCTGGGCCTGGTCTGCGCCGCGCCGGTGTTGGCAATCGTGGTACGCGCAGTGGGGGCGGGGGCTGTGGCTTGGGCCGTGCTGCTGGAGGCGGACACCTTGCAGGCCCTTTGGAATACGCTGCGTTTTTCTGCGGCGGCGCTGGTATTGGCTACCGTTCTGGGCGTCTGCCACGCGCTGGCGGCGCAGCGCTGGGCCTGGTTGCGGGCCGTAGCTTTTTTGCCTTTTGTGGTGTCGCCGGTGTTGGTGGCGTTTGGGCTTTTGTTGCTCTACCCGGCATGGACCGCTAGTGCACCCTTGCTGGTCGCCGCTTATGCATTGCTGGCCTATCCGTTTATTGCCAAGGCCCTGGCCTCGGCGCTCGATAGTATGCCCGCGCACTATATGGACGCGGCGGCCAGTCTGGGCGCATCGCCATGGCGCGCGTTTTGGCGCGTGCGCTGGCCGCTCTTGCAGCCGGCATTACGGCGTGGGATGGCGTTTGCGGCGGCGACTGCCGTCGGCGAGTTTGCGGTCACCTTGTTTTTAAGCCGACCCGAGTGGGCTACCTTGACCACGCTGATCTACGAGCACCTGGGCCGCCCAGGGCAGACACATTACGATGCAGCGCTGGTCTTGTCCTGCGCTTTAATGGCACTGGCCTTTGCCGCCTTTATGCTTCTGGAGTAGCCCGGCCGCGATGACCACCTGACCCATGCGCCCCATGCTTGAATTACGCCATATCGTCAAACACTGGCAAGCGCCGGGCGCAGCGCCGCGGGTGCTGCTGGCGGGCCTTGATTTGCAAGTGGACAGCGGCGAAACCGTGGCGATTCTGGGGCCCTCGGGCAGTGGCAAAAGCACTTTGCTCAAAATCATCGCTGGGCTGGAATCGGCCGATAGCGGGCGGGTTCTCTGTGAGGGGCGAGACATAAGCGCCATGCCTGCGCACTTGCGCCGATTTGCGCTGATGTTCCAGGACTTTGCTTTGTTCCCCCACCTGAGCGTGCAGGACAACGTGGCCTTTGGCTTGGTGGAGCAGGGCCAAAGCCGCGGCCAGGCCCGCGCGCAGGCTTTGGCCATGTTGCAGCGCTTTGGCATGGCGGCGCATGCGCTGGGCCGGGTGTGGCAGCTTTCGGGCGGCGAGCAGCAGCGGGTGGCGCTGGCCCGTGCCCTCATTACGCGCCCGCGTGTGCTTTTGCTCGATGAGCCTTTTTCAGCGCTGGACGCGCAATTGCGCACCAGTATGCGCGCCGAGTTTGCGCAGCATCTTGCCAGCGCGCCCATGGCGGTGGTGTGGGTGACGCACGACGAGGCTGAGGCGCGAGCGGTGGGTGCGCGCGGCTTGGAGTTGCAGGCGGGGGTTTTGCAGCAGCGCTGGTGAGGCTGGCTGCGCAGGCTCAAGTATTGGGCCTTTGCTGCCGATACCTAAGTAGGTCCATCATTGGGTTGACCCACTGAAAGTAAGCAGCATGAGTCATATATTTGCATTTATCCTGGGCATGAGTGTCGCCACCTACGGTGTGGGCGAGACCCTGGCCCAAATGGAAAAGGCCTGGCGCACGGTGCAGGTCGCCATGCAGGAACGCTTGCCCGGCCCGGAAAAGCGCTAATTTTCGGGCGGCGCTCCCTTGAGCCGTGTCAGCATGGACTCAGCCATATGCTTTTCGAACGAGCCCTTCCACCAACTCTCTTCGCGCAATTCGGTCAGCTCAATGAGCGTGCTCACCCCCAGGCAAATCATTACACCACTGACCAGGCCAAACACGGCGCCCACGGTGCGGTGCGCCGGCTGCACACCGCTGTGGTGGAACATATAGCGGTGCAACCGAACGCCTAAATGCCCAAGGTAGAGCGTTACGACCAAGGCGAACAACGCGCCCAAACCCTCGCGCAGGCTCTCGCCCGGCCCGCTCAGCGGCAAATGGGCGCCAACGATAGGACCCAGATAGACCACCGCAAAAAAGGCCAGCACCAGGCCCAACATCGACAGTGCCTGCGGCAACCACCCCCGGTATGCACCTGCGGCCATGGCAATCAGCAGCGTGGCTGTGAACAGCCAGTCCAGGTTTGTCATGTGCGAACTATTTTTTCGTGGGGATGAACCGAGGGATTCAATCTAATTATTTTGTTAAATAAAAAGATTCAATTGAATTTAACATATTTTATTGGAGGTTTTGTTTTGGACCGTGGTGGGTCGCCAGTGGTACTCGATTGCAACTGAGACGGCGTATCGGTAATCCCGCGTTTTCCACGGGCCTGAAAAGTAGAACGTTTATGCAGCCCTGGCAAAATGCTACTTCGGGGTGAAACCGCCAAGGGTCATATTCAGGCGGTGGCTCCTGTAGCGCCACATCCACTGCGTGGCGACGTCCTGAAAAATGGGGCTCGCGAGCCCCTTTTCTTTTCTAGGCAGCCCGCATTAATTGGCCGCAGACAGCCAGGTGGTCATGCCCGGGAATATCAGCAGCAAACCCACAGTCAGAATCTGCAACACCATGAACTGCACCATCCCAGCGTATATATCTTTCAAATCCCACTGCGGCACCACCCCCTTGAGGAAATAGGCCGACAGGGCAACCGGTGGCGACAGCCAGGCCGTTTGCAAGGTGACCGCGACCAAGGTGCAAAACCAGATCAGGTCAATACCGGCGGCCTGAACAATCGGCAGCACAATGGGAAGCACGATCAAAACAATCGGTACCCACTCCAAGGGCCAGCCCAATATGAAGATCAGGAGAAGAATCACGATCAACATCATCATGGGGGGCAGCGACAAACTGGTCAGCAGGCTGGCCAAAAAATCGGCACTTCCCAGCCGGGAAAATACGGCGCCAAACAGGTTGGAGGAGACCACCAGCATCAAAATCATGCTGGACACCTCCAGGGCTTGCAGCGCTGACTTGCGAATTTTGGCCAGGCTCATGCGGCCGGAACCGACCGTTAGGATAAACACTGCGGTACAGCCCACAGCGCCGGCATCGGTCGGCGTTGCAATGCCGGCCAGGATGACCCCCAGGGTGGCCATAATCACCACCACCACGGGCAGCACCCCAATCAGCAACTCCCAAATGACAGGCCCTAAAGAAGGTGCGCGAAGCTCCATCGGCAAGGGTGGTCCAAGGCTTGGGTTGAGCCAGCAGCGCACCAGACACCACAGCGTGAAAATGGTGGACAGCAAGAGCCCCGGCACCACTGCCGCGGCAAACAGGTCGGTGGCCGGGACGCCCACCACGGGCCCCATAACGATCAGCATGACCGAGGGTGGGATCAGAATGCCCAAGGTGCCGCCAGCAGTAATGGCACCGGCGCTCATGCGCACGTCATAGCCACTCTTGATCATGGAGGGTGCGGCCATGACGCCCAGCAGGGTCACCGAGGAACCCACGATGCCAGTGGCCGCCGCAAAAATGGTGGCGGTGATGAGTACCGCCAGATACAGCGAACCGCGCACACCGGCCAGCAATTGTTGGATGCTGGTGAACATGCGCTCCATCAGGCCGGACTGCTCGAGCAAAAACCCCATGAATAAAAAGAACGGAATAGAGGCCAGCACCGTGTCCTTCATCACCGAGAACGTCTGCAAGGCCGCCAGGTCAAACACCATGGGGCCAAATGCGATGTAGCCCGCGCCCAGAGCGACTGCCCCTAGCGTGAAGGCAATTGGAAAACCAATGAAAATGGCGGCAAACAGCGCGGCCAAGGCCAGCAGGCCCAGAATTTCGTTGCTCATAAGATCACCGTCGCCGTTTCTGGCTTAGCCTGTACCGGCCACTCGCCGGTCGTCAGCGCGTGCAACGATTTAAGAACTTCAGAGACGCCCTGAATCAGCAACAGGACGCCGGTCAAGGGCATCATGCCTTTGAAGGGCCAGGCCAAGGGCATCCAGGGACTGGTGACAAAACGCTCGCCAGTCATGAACGATTTGAAAAAATAGCCCCAGCCCGTGTAGGCAAAAACCAGCACAAAAGGCAGGAACATTACCAGGTAGCAAACCACATCGACCAGGGCCTGACGGCGCACCGACCACTCCCCATAAAAGGAGTCCGTGCGGACATGCCCCTTGCGCTGCAAGGTGAAGGCAGCTCCCAGCATGAAATAACTGCCGTACATCATGAAGGTCATGTCGTAGGCCCACAAGGTAGGTGCGTTAAATAGGTAGCGGGACACCACCTCAAAGGTCAGGGCGAGCACCATCGGGATGATGAGCCAGGCCACGATCTGGCCAGAGACTACGGCTATCGGGTCCAGCCGACGCGCCCATTTGAGATACACCGTATCAGGTTCAGACATGGGGGTCCTTCACAAATTCATACCACTGCATCGCCCACCAGGGGCGATGCAGCACAAGTCATCCAAACCTAAACACTTAGTCGTTGGGCGAGTCCACACCCAGGTTGTAGTACAAGCCGTTGATCTTGGTCCAGTAAGGCACCACCAACTTGGCAAACTGGCGCTGCGAGGCCAGCACCTCAGCGAACAAGGGATTGCGTGCCGCCTCGCGGTCGTACACCACTATGGTGGCCTTCATGAAGGTGGTGAAAAACTCACGCGGTGTATCGTGCACCGTAACCTTGTGCTCGTTCTTCAACTTGTCCAGTGCGGCGGCATTGCGCTGCACATTGAAGGTATAGGTCTCGGCGATGGTGGCCATCACCGCCCCTTCAACCACCGCCTTCAAATCAGCAGGCAACTTGTCCCAGACCGTTTTATTGAGCAAGAACTCACCCACATCCGTGGACTGGTGAAGGCCCTGCAAATAGTAATGTTTGAAGACATTGTGAAAGCCCAAAATCATGTCGTCGGCGGGTCCAATCCACTCGGCAGCGTCAATGACTCCCCGCTGAGCCGCAGGCACAATCTCGCCGCCAGGCATGGCCACGGCGTTGATCCCCATTTCCTTGAAGATTTCACCGGTCAGGCCGGGAGGCGAGCGGTACTTCAATTTTTTCATGTCGGCAATCGAGTTGATCGGCGTCTTGAACCAGCCAAATGGGTCAGGGCCCATGGGTTGCATCATGAAGGGTTTGATATTGGCCTTGAAGCCCTGCGCGTAAAGCTTTTCGTACAGCGCGTTACCACCGCCTTGCATCAGCCAAGCCATGTGCGACATCTGATCCATGCCGGTACCTGCGCCTGCCGCCGGGTTGGAGAACAGTGCAGCCGCAGAGTTTTTTCCTGACCAATAATGCGTCCAGGCAAACCCACCGTCGACCACCCCTTTATCCACCGCGTCAAGGATTTCAAAGGCATTGACCACGGCGCCGTCAGGCAGCATGTCCATCTTGATGCGGCCGCCCGACATTTTGTCTACCCGGTCGGCAAAGCGTTTCATCAGTTCAAAGTAAATGCTGGCCGTTGGTACCGCCGTCTGGATTTTCAGTCGTGTCACGGACTGCGCTTGGGCAGTAAGACCGGCCATTCCCAGCGCAGCAGCACCGCCGGCGAGCGCCTTGCGTCGATTCAAAGTTGTCATGCTTTCTCCTTAGTTAGTTTTCACACACAACGCAGTGGTATCACCGCGCCAATCACTTGCACGCTGTTGTAAGTTAGCGCGCATCCTCTCGGATCATGTCAGCAGCCTTCTCGGCCATCATCACCACTGGGGCGTTGGTATTGCCCGAAACCAGCGTCGGCATGGCCGAGCAATCCACCACCCGAACCCCATCTACACCATGCACCCGCAGCCGTTCATCTACCACATCCATGCTACCCCGGCCCATGCGGCACGTTCCGCTAGGATGAAAAATGGTGGCTCCTTGCGCGCGCGCAAAAGCCAACAACTCCTCATCACTTTGCACGGCCACACCCGGCTTGAATTCGCTGCGCATGAAATCGCCCATGGGTTCAGACTCGGCAATGGCGCGCGCACTGCGCAAGGCGGCTACTGCGGTACGGCAATCCAACGCATGTGACAAATAATTGGCCTGAATGGAGGGAGCCTGAAGCGGATCCGCACTGCGAATGCGAATACTACCGCGTGACGCCGGACGCAATTGACAGACTGACAAGGTAAAGCCCGAAAACGGATGCACCTGTCCACCGGCCATATCGGCCGACAAGGTGGCCACATGAAACTGAATATCCGGACTGCTGGACTCAGGTAGGGTCCGCATGAAGCAGCCGCCCTGGTTGATACCCACTGCCAGCGCCCCTTTGCGAAATAACAGCCAGCGCAAGCCCAATTGTGTGCGTCCCCACCATGAGTTCATCAGGTCGTTGGTGGTGATAGGCTGGCGGCACTCGTAAATCAAACGCAGCTGCAAATGGTCTTGCAGGTTTTCGCCTACGCCAGGCAGATGGTGCACCACGTTCAGGCCATGTTGGCGCAGTAAATCTTGCGGCCCTACCCCCGAGAGTTGCAAGAGCTGCGGCGACTGAATGGCGCCAGCTGACAAGATCACTTCTCGCGCCGCCTGCACCACGCGCATCTGTCCATCCTGCACAAACTCCACGCCCGTGGCACGGCGCCCCTGCCACTGCAAACGGGTGGCTTGCGCGCGGGTGATCACCGTCAGGTTGAGGCGCCGACGCGCCGGCTTGAGGTAGCCCTTGGCCGTGCTCCAGCGCCAACCGCGCCAGGTGTTGAGCTGAAAATAACCTGCTCCCTCCTGGGTGGCGCCATTGAAGTCGTCATTTCGCGGTACACCCAGCGTGTTGGCACCTTTAATAAAGGCCTCAATCAGCGGGTGCGGCTCACCAATATCGGACACCCGTAAGGGGCCGCTGTCTCCATGAAATTGGCTGGCGCCGCGCTGGTTGTGCTCAGAGCGGATGAAATACGGCAACACCTCCTCAAAGCTCCAACCCGAGTTGCCCAGTGCCGCCCAGCGGTCGTAGTCTTCACGTTGACCCCGGATATAAATCAGTCCGTTGATAGAACTCGATCCGCCTAGGGTCTTGCCTCGCGGCCAATAAATTTGGCGATGGTTCATGTAGGGGTCCGGGTCGGTCTGGAACTTCCAGTTCACGAGTTCGTCCCACATGGTTTTGCCGTAGCCAATGGGCAAATGAATCCAGAAAGACCGATCTTCGCCGCCCGCCTCCAACAGACACACCCGCACCTTCGGGTCTTCCGACAATCGGTTGGCTAGTACGCAACCGGCTGAGCCGGCGCCTACTACAACGTAATCGAAGGCTTGCAAAAAGCATCTCCTAGGTTGATATTTTTTCCTACTATAAACTTCAGAAATGCCAAAGCAAGTACTTCAACCCTTCACTTTTCAAATTGAAACGCAAGGGCCTCTTACTGTTTCAAACACGCAGCAAGCCCCCCTCTCATCGCTAGGGGTTGACCCTAGTGAGCCACGTCTGCTGCGCTCACTGCATGTGTTGCAAGCCTTATCGCAGCACCCCGAAGGACAAAGCCAGGCGCTTTTGAGCGACCAATTGCACATTCCCAAGGCATCACTGATGCGTCTGCTTCAAGCGCTGGAAGACGAAGGCTACGTCCAGCGCGAACTCGACCGCCAGACCTTCACGCTTGGCCCAACCTTGAGTAGTCTGAGCCTGCGCACTTTGCAGCACAGCGGCCTCTCGCAGCGTTACCGCACCGTGCTGAGACAATTGGTGCAACGTCTGGGGGAAAGCTGTAACCTCACCACGCTGGCCGAAGGCACGGTGCTCTACCTCGACCGGGTTGAAACCAGCCACCCCTTGCGCATGACCCTGGGACCAGGTGCGCGCGTACCCTTGCACTGCACCGCCAGCGGCAAACTGTTTCTGGCCGAGATGAATCAGCACGACCGGCGCGCACTGCTTGAGCGTATGCCGCTGACGCGCCAAACCGAACAAACCCTGTGTGACCTGCACTCGCTCAGCACGGAGCTTGAACGCACAAAACGTCAGGGCTACGGCCTGGACAACGAAGAGTTTATTCGCGGCATGATTGCCATTGCCGTTCCTGTGCGCAATGCCCAAGGCGAGTGTGTAGCCGCCGTAGCGTGCCACAGCCCGACAGCGCGCTACGACCTGGACGCACTGATGGCCTGCGTTGGCACGCTGAAATTGGCGGCCGTGCGGATAGCAGATATTCTGGAGTCTCCGCCACGCAGTGCCCCGCACGCGGGTGGCTAGGGGCAGGGTCTCCCCACTTAACAAACCTTCCTAGGGCGTACTTTGGTGCAAGCTTTGCTTAACTGGCTTGACCGTACCCCCTGCTCGTGCTGATCTTCTTGGCCGTTTGGTGGCATCGAACCAATCATGGATGGCACAGTAGTCCTCGCGCTTGCCGACCCATCGCGTGGCTGTCGTCAGGGCGTGGTGATGGGGATGCCGATGCCGATGCATCCCCTAATCGGGAGAACACGCTTAGCCCCGCTTACCCGGCACCAGGGTAGTGGGCAGCGCTTGGGGCAGCAACTCTGGGTAGTCGCGGCTGAAGTGTAGGCCGCGGCTTTCGTGGCGGGCTCGGGCGCTTTGGACGATCAGATCGGCTACTTGCACCAGGTTGCGTAATTCCAGCAGGTCGCGGCTGACATGGAAGTTGGCGTAAAACTCATTGATTTCGCCTTGCAGCAGCGCGATCCGGTGCGCGGCGCGCTCCAGACGTTTGTTGGTACGCACGATGCCCACGTAGTCCCACATAAAGCGGCGCAGCTCGTCCCAGTTGTGCGAAATCACCACCGACTCGTCAGCATCCGTCACCCGGCTATCGTCCCAGGCGGGCAAGGCGGGCGGCGCGCTGAGATGGCTGTTTTCAATATCCTGGCTGGCGGCGCGGGCAAACACCATGCATTCCAACAGCGAATTGCTGGCTAGTCGGTTGGCGCCATGCAGGCCGCTGCAAGCTGCTTCGCCGATGGCGTACAAACCCGCTAGGTCGGTGCGGCCCTGCAAATCGGCCAGCACGCCGCCGCAGGTGTAGTGCGCAGCAGGCACCACCGGAATCGGTGCGCGGCTGATGTCGATGCCCAGTTCCAGGCAGCGTGCATAGATATTGGGGAAGTGCTCCTGGATAAAGGCCAGCGGCTGGTGCGATATATCTAAGTACACGCAATCAAAGCCGCCTTTTTTCATCTCAAAGTCAATGGCGCGGGCTACCACGTCGCGCGGGGCCAGTTCGGCGCGGGCATCGTGTTTGGGCATAAAGCGCGTGCCATCGGGCAGCAGCAAACGGCCGCCTTCGCCGCGCACTGCTTCGCTGATCAAGAAGGATTTGGCGTGGGGGTGGTACAGGCAGGTAGGGTGGAACTGGATGAACTCCATGTTCTGTACCCGGCAGCCAGCGCGCCAGGCAGCGGCAATGCCGTCGCCGGTGGCGGTGTCGGGGTTGGTGGTGTACAGATAGACCTTGCCTGCGCCGCCGGTGGCAAGCAAGGTGTGCGGCGCGCGAAAAGTCAGCACTTCGTCGCTGTCTTCGTCCAGCGCGTACAGGCCTAGGCAGCGGCGCTCTTTGCCCGGTTTGCCGGCTAATTTGTCGCTGGTGATCAGGTCCACCAAGGTGTGGTTTTCAAACAGCGTGATATTGGCGGTTTCCTGTATCCGCTCTATCAAAGTGCGCTGCACTGCGGCGCCAGTGGCGTCCGTCACATGCACGATGCGCCGCGCGCTGTGGCCGCCTTCGCGCGTCAGATGCAACTCGCCGCTGTCCTCGGTGCTAAAGGGTACGCCCATGGCCTGCAGCCAGGCGATGGCCTGCGGCGCTTGTTCGACTACAAACTGGGTGGCGGCCAGGTCGCACAAACCGGCGCCGGCCACCAGGGTGTCGTCCACATGCGAGGTAAAGCTGTCAGTCTTGTCCCAAACCGCTGCGATGCCGCCCTGGGCCCAGCCGCTAGAGCCTTCGCGCACCGCGCGTTTGGTAATCACGGCGACACGGTATTTGCTCGACAGAAGCAGCGCCGAACTCAGCCCGGCTAGGCCGCTGCCAACAATCAGAACGTCAAAGTCCAGCGAGGAGGTGGGTTGCGCACTTGCCATGGCTTAGTGAATCCGCATGCCGAGTTGCGCGCCGGGCCAGGGGTTCAAGATGTAAATGCCGGGCTCCGCTTTTTCGTCCGCATGGCTGGCCGCCAGCACCATACCTTCGGACACACCAAATTTCATTTTGCGGGGCGCCAAATTGGCGACCAGCACCGTGAGTTGGCCCACCAAGTCTTCAGGCTTGTACATGCTGGCAATACCGGAGAACACATTACGCACACGCCCTTCGCCCACGTCCAG
The DNA here is from genome assembly GCA_947503685.1 of Comamonadaceae bacterium. Classification (GTDB taxonomy): domain Bacteria; phylum Pseudomonadota; class Gammaproteobacteria; order Burkholderiales; family Burkholderiaceae_C; genus Allorhodoferax. The sequence goes on from CANNEW010000064.1 coordinate 10,674, forward strand.
CGTAAGGCGCAATAGCTTGACCGAACCTTCTACCGCTTCGCACTGCACTATCTTTGCGACTCGCAAGTCGATCTTGGCGAAGTCGTCGATAGAGATGCTTGGAGCGATGCCTTCGCCGCCAGGGATGGATAAAGCGGCTTCAGAAAGACCAGGGGCGGAGTCGGAGGAATCGGAGGAATTGGGGTCAGATCCCGATTTTCCAGCGGAAAACTCGTGCTC
>CANNEW010000065.1 GCA_947503685.1 Comamonadaceae bacterium
CTCAACATCCTGACCTTTACGCAGAAAAAAGCGGCCGGCATCATTAAAAAAGTGCTGGAGTCCGCCATTGCCAACGCAGAACATAACGACGGTGCAGATATCGACGAACTGAAGGTGAAAACCATTTTCGTTGAGCAAGGTGCATCGCTGCGTCGCTTTACCGCCCGCGCTAAAGGTCGCGGCAACCAAATCCGCAAGCCCACGTGCCATGTGTACGTGACGGTCGGTAACTGATAAAGGCCTGGAAAATATGGGACAAAAAATCCACCCCACTGGTTTTCGCCTGTCGGTGAGCCGTAACTGGTCCTCGCGCTGGTATGCCAGCGACCGGGACTTTGCTGGCATGTTGGCCGAAGACATCAAGGTACGTGAATACCTCAAAGTCAAACTGAAAAATGCGTCGGTTTCGCGCGTCCTGATCGAGCGTCCTGCCAAGAACGCCCGCATCACGATTTTCTCGTCACGCCCCGGTGTTGTCATCGGTAAAAAGGGCGAGGACATTGAAAACCTCAAGCGCGATCTGGGCAAGCAGCTCGGCGTGCCAGTAGCGGTCAACATCGAAGAAGTGCGCAAGCCCGAAATCGATGCCAAGTTGATCGCCGACAGCATCACGCAGCAGCTCGAAAAACGCATCATGTTCCGTCGCGCCATGAAACGCGCCATGCAAAACGCCATGCGTCTGGGTGCCCTGGGCATCAAGATCATGTCGGCAGGCCGGTTAAATGGCATTGAGATTGCGCGTACTGAGTGGTACCGCGAAGGCCGTGTGCCATTGCATACCCTGCGTGCCGACATCGACTACGGTGTTTCCGAAGCCAAGACCACGTACGGCATTATTGGCGTGAAGGTCTGGGTCTACAAAGGCGACACTCTGGGTCGTAATGATCTGCCGGCTGCCGCTGAGCAGCGCACCGAAGAAGATCGCCGCCCGCGTCCGCCGCGGCGCGATGACCGTGGCGGCCCAGGCCGTCCCGGTGCTGACCGTCCCGCCCCCCGTGGTGCCCGCCGTACTTTGGGCAGCAATGCCGCGCCGTCTGACGGCAGCGACAAACCTGCTGAAGCCGGTGGCCTAGAAGCCCCTAAACCCGCCGTTAAGCGCGTACGCACCGTCGCCGCGCCAGCTGCAGCAGCTGACGGCAAAGGAGAATAATCATGTTGCAACCCGCTCGTCGCAAATACCGCAAAGAGCAAAAAGGCCGTAACACCGGCATTGCTACCCGGGGCAGCTCGGTCGCGTTCGGTGATTTTGGTCTGAAGTGCACCGACCGAGGCCGCCTGACGGCGCGCCAGATCGAGGCCGCTCGCCGTGCCATTTCGCGCCATGTCAAACGTGGTGGACGTATCTGGATCCGTGTCTTCCCGGACAAGCCGATTTCCCAAAAGCCCGCTGAGGTGCGTATGGGTAACGGCAAGGGCAATCCCGAGTACTACGTGGCTGAAATCCAGCCAGGCAAGATCGTGTTCGAGATCCTGGGAGTGTCCGAAACCCTGGCGCGCGAGGCTTTCCGCCTGGCCGGTGCCAAACTGCCTCTGCGCACGACTTTTGTCAGCCGCATGATCGGCCAGTAATCAGGAGCATAACTATGAAATCGACTGAACTGCGCAAAAAAGACATTGCCGGCCTAAAAACGGAGATCAAAGAGCTGCAACGCGCTCACTTTGGTCTGCGTATGCAAAAGGCAACGCAACAAATCACCAACACCGCAACGCTGCCCACAGCACGTCGCGCCATCGCCCGTGCTAAGACCATTCTGGTTGAAAAGCAGCGCGCTGAATCATCTGCCACCTAAGGAGCACACCATGACGGAAGCTAAACAATCCCTCAAGCGCACCTTGATTGGCAAGGTCGTCAGCGACAAGCGGACCAAAACCGTAACCGTGCTGATCGAGCGTCGCGTTAAGCACGCGCTCTACGGCAAGATCGTCGGTAAATCCAGCAAGTACCACGCCCATGACGAAAAGGGCGAGTACAAAATGGGCGACATGATCGAAATCACCGAAAGCCGTCCGATTTCCAAAACCAAAAACTGGGTAGCGACCCGTTTGGTGGAAAAAGCCGCAGCGGTATAAGTTTTTGCAGTCTCGCGCTGCACGAAACCGACAAACGGCCCACAATACGTGGGCCGTTTTCATTTTTTGCAACTGATAGAAGGAACACCCATGATTCAAGTTGGAGACACCCTGCCCGCCACCACCCTGATGGAGTACCACGAGGTGGAGGCTGAGGGATGCAGCATTGGCCCCAACGCCGTCGATGTGGCCAAAGCCAGCGCCGGTAAGACCATTGCCTTGTTTGCATTGCCCGGTGCATTCACGCCCACCTGCTCGGTTAAGCACGTGCCTGGTTTTGTGACGCATTACGAGGACTTCAAGGCCGCTGGCGTCGATGAAATTTGGTGCCTGAGCGTGAATGACGCTTTTGTGATGGGCGCCTGGGCGCGCGAGCAAAATACCGGCACCAAAGTGCGTATGTTGGGCGACGGCAGCGGTGATTTTGCCAAAGCCACCGGCTTGGTGTTGGACCTGACCAGCCGCGGCATGGGGGTGCGCAGCAACCGCTACTCCATGCTGGTTAAAGACGGCAAGGTCGTCACGCTCAATGTCGAAGGCCCTGGCAAATTCGAAGTCAGCGACGCAGCCACTTTGCTGGCACAGGCCAAGGCCTGATTAAAGGCCCAGCCAGGCTACTTCTCTAGGCAGCCGCGCTGCCTAGAGTTCCACTTTCAGGTAGTGCGCCCCGGCAATGGGGTTGAAGTAGTAAGGCGGGACTTCTTGAAATCCCAGATCCCCGTACAGTGCGCGCGCGGCCTCCATCTCGCTCAGCGTATCTAGCAGCATGCAGCTGTAGCCTTGCATGCGCGCAAAATCTATTTGCGCTTCGGTGAGCCTTCGACCCAGGCCTAAACCCCGGTGCCCAGGGCGCACGTACAGGCGCCGTATTTCGCAGGCATTGCTGTAGTCCACATTGTCCAAAGGCCGCAAAGCGCAGCAAGCCAGTACGTCATCCCCCGCCATTGCGAGCAGCAGTTGGCCTCTTGGCGCTGCATAGTCTCCGGGCAGTGCACTCAATTCCTGCTCAAAACCGGTGAGGCATTCTGGTACCGCCAAAGAGCCTGCATATTCCCGCAATATCAGGCGCGCCGCTACAAGCGAGCGGGTCGAATCTGGGACGCACAGGTGCACCGCCGGCCCCATGGTCGCTGGACTTGTGGCACTCATAGCGGGCTGCTTCCGACGACCAAGCCCACCGTCAAGGCGCAAAGCAACAAGAGCACCCCAGCCAGCAAGCGCGAGGCCTTGTTGTCCTTGCTGGCCAGCGCATGGTTTGCCAGGATTTTGTCGCCAGTGAGCATGGGCCTTAACAAATCAATCCGGCGTACCCGCAGATACCAAAAAACGCTGCCAAGGTGCAACAAAACCAAAGCAATCAGCGCCCATTTGCCCGGCCCGGTGTGCCATTGGGTAGCCAGTTCCACCCATGCATTGCTAACCCGGGCCGCTAGTGGCCCACTGGTGGCAATTTGGTCGTCGCTAAACAGACCGGCTAGCGCTTGCAGCCCCAAAAAAGACAACATCGCCAGCACCGACCAAGCGCCCAAAGGGTTATGTCCCACAGCCGGCTGCATCTGCGCCAAAGGCTGGCGCGCGTAACGCCAGGCCTGCAAAGGTGTTGACACAAAACTGAAAAAGCGCGACCAATAGCCGCCTGCAAAGCCCCAGACGATGCGCCACATCACCAGGCTCAGCATGGCGTAGCCACAGCGCATATGCCAAACCATGGCATCGCCCCCGATTTGCCCGCTAAGCACCAAGGCAAAGAAAAGCAGGGCTATGGCACCGTGGCAAAGACGCGTCGGTAAATCCCAGACTCGAACCGCAAACAAATTATCTGCTCCCACGAAGTCGTACAAGGGTTAAATCCCAAGTCTAGCCATAAATAGAGGATTAGGCCCCGCGGCCCCCAGCCAATGGTAAAGCCCCAGGCCGCACTCAACTAAACGACAGGGGCAAAATATCACCTTGGACCTAGGTAAAAGGCCAAAAACCACTCAACCCATTGGGAGCAACCATGAAGCACACACCATCGACGCAGGCCAGTTATGCGGCCACCCTCCTTATATGCATCAGCAGCCTCGCCATGCCCGCCCATGCGCAATTTGCCAAGCCGGAAGACGCGATCAAATACCGTAAAGCCGCATTGACGGTGATGGGAGCGCATTTTGGCCGGGTAGCCGCTATGGCCGGCGGACGTGCCCCTTACGATGCCAAAGCTGCCGCTGAGAATGCGGCGCTGGCAGAAACCATGTCCAAATTGCCGTGGACAGCTTTCCCCGAGGGCAGCGACAAAGGCGAAACCAAGGCCAAGCCGGAAATTTGGACGGACAAGGCCCGCTTTGCCGAAGCTGCAGACAAACTACAAGCTGAATTGACCAAGCTCAACGTGGCTGCCCGCATGGGCACGCTCGATGCCCTCAAGCCTGCGGTGGCCAGCGTGGCGGGTGCTTGCAAAAATTGCCATGACAACTTTAGGCAGTAGAACAATACCGGACATTTTGTCAATACCAGGGCTGCAAACGCATAGGCGCGTACCACAGGCATTCATAGCGGGTGCTCTAAGGCGCGCAAGCAGCTTGCTGGCGCTGTGCGTACTGCTGGGGGCCTGTAGCCCGGCGCTGAACTGGCGTAACGTCAACTTAGCGGGGATGCAGGCCGCTTTGCCTTGCAAACCCGACCAGGCAGAGCGCTCCGTCTCATTGGCTGGCGCAGAGCTGCGCTTGGCTATGGTCGGTTGTGAAGCGGACGGCGGGCTATATGCCATCAGCCACCTGCGCCTTGCGCAAGGCGTGCAGGCCCAGGCCGTCATCGATGCATGGCGCATGCAGGCTATGCAGTCCATGGGCAGCACCGCATTGCCCTTGACTACGCCGCTACCAGCGCTTGGCGCACGACCTGCGCTGACGGTCTATCAAGCGAGCGGCAACAACCCGCGTGGACAGGCGGTGCAAGCGCGTTGGACCTGGGTACAGCGCGACCGGGATATCTACCATTGGGCCTTGTACGCACCTGTGATTCGCGCTGAAATGGAAGAGCCATTTCTCGGCGCATTTCAATGGCCATAGCCGCGTTGAACGCGCTTGCAAGGGCTAGTGGCAGCGCGCTGATACAGTGCTTTCAGTGCAGGCGCCTTCATCCGGAACACGCATAATCGGGCAATACTTCTGACAACATTGCATGCCCATCGATATTTTGATCATTGCCCATGCGCCGCTGGCCAGCGCCTTGCGCAGCTGCGTCTTGCATGTGTTTCCGGAAGTCGCCGCTAGTTTGCGTGCTATCGACGTACCGCCTGACGAGGCGCCTGAAGCCACGCAGCAGCGTGTACAGGCCTGCCTGCAGGCCAGCGACACGAACTCGGTGTTGGTGCTGACGGATGTCCTTGGCGCCACGCCTTGCAATATCGCGCAGAAAATTGCCGATCATCAGCAATGTAAATTGGTCGCAGGCGTTAATCTGCCCATGCTGCTACGCACCGTGAACTACCGCCACGAGTCTATGGATGCCTTGCTGGCGCGCGCGCTTGCCGGCGGCAAGCAATGTATCGTTGAAGTCGCCCCTGCCCTCCCGCTTATTCAACTGGCCTGAGCCCATGATTCAAGTCACCACCAATATTATTAATAAACTGGGTTTGCATGCCCGCGCTTCAGCCAAGCTGACCAAGCTGGCCGGCAGCTTTCCCTGTGAAATCTGGATCAGCAAAGGCGAACGCAGGGTCAACGCCAAAAGCATCATGGGCGTGATGATGCTCGCCGCCGGGATGGACTCGGAGATCACCATCGAGACCGAGGGTGAGCAGGCGCAAGAGGCCATAGACGCACTGCTGGCGCTGATGGCCGACCGTTTCGGTGAAGGCCAATAGGCAGCTAAGGTCTTGCGCGCATGACTTTCTCTATCCACGGTCTGGCCATCTCACGCGGCGTGGCTATTGGCAGAGCAGTTCTGGTGGCTTCCAGCCGCATGGAAGTGGCGCATTACTTCATACGCCAAGCCGATGTGGAGGCGGAAATCGAGCGTGTGCGTGCGGCGCGTAACCAGGTGGTGGAGGAGTTGCAGCGACTGCACCTGAGTATTTCTCAGATGAGCCCTAAAGACGCGCCGCATGAGCTGGGCGCTTTGCTCGATGTGCATTCAATGCTCTTGCAAGATGCCGAGTTAGCGACGGGTGTCAAACGCTGGATTGTCGAGCGCCTATACAACGCCGAATGGGCTTTAACCGCACAACTAGATGTGATCGCACGTAATTTTGACGAAATGGAAGACCCCTATTTGCGCGAGCGCAAGGGTGACCTAGAGCAGATTGCGGAGCGCATATTGCGCGCTATGCGCGGTGTGGCCAACCCGGTGGCGGTGCCGCCGCGCAGCACCCCGAAAAACGCGACGCAAGACTTGATGCTTGGCGACACCGTGGATGTGCCGCTGGTCTTGGTGGCGCACGATTTGTCGCCGGCTGATATGCTGCAATTCAAGCAAAGCGTGTTTGCCGGTTTTATCACCGATGTCGGCGGCAAGACCTCGCACACCGCCATCGTCGCGCGCAGCATGGATATTCCTGCGGTAGTGGGTGCGCGCATCTGCAGTCAACTGGTGCGCCAGGACGATTGGATCATTATTGACGGCGATGCCGGCGTGGTGATCGTCGATCCCTCGCCCATCATCCTGGCCGAATACAGCTTCAAAAAGCGCCAAGTCGAACTCGAGCGCAGCCGCTTGTCGCGCCTGCTCAATACCCCCGCGGTCACACTTGATGGTGAAAAAATCCAGTTGCTGGCCAATATAGAAATGCCCGAGGACGCGCAAGTGGCGCTCAAAGCCGGCGCGCTCGGTGTAGGCCTGTTTCGCAGCGAATTTTTATTCATGGGGCGTCACGGTCATCTGCCCGACGAGGAAGAGCAATTTAGCGCTTACCAGCGTGCAGTGCAGGACATGCACGGGCTGCCTGTCACTATTCGCACCGTCGATGTGGGCGCCGACAAACCGCTCGATGCCAGCACCCACGACGCGGCACACCTCAACCCTGCGCTAGGCTTGCGCGCCATTCGTTGGAGCCTGGCCGACCCGGCGATGTTCCTGACCCAACTGCGCGCCATATTGCGCGCCGCTGCGTTTGGTCAGGTGCATTTGCTGGTGCCCATGCTGGCGCATGCCTGGGAGATCAAGCAAACCTTCGCGCATATCGCGACCGCCCGCAGCCAGTTGGATAAGCGCGGTCTGGCCTACGGACCGGTAAAAGTAGGCGCCATGATTGAAATTCCTGCCGCTGCGCTGACGCTGCCGCTGTTTTTGAAGTATTTTGACTTTTTGTCCATAGGCACGAATGACCTGATCCAGTACACCCTGGCTATCGACCGCGCGGACGAATCGGTGGCGCATCTTTATGACCCGCTGCACCCAGCGATCTTGCAATTGGTAGCTGCCACGATTGCCCAAGGCCACCAGCAAGGCAAAGAGGTGAGTGTCTGCGGCGAAATGGCCGGTGATGTCAGCCTGACACGCCTGCTCCTGGGCATGGGCTTGCGCAGTTTTTCTATGCATCCGGCGCAGATACTGGCGGTCAAGCAGGAAGTATTACGCGCTGATGCCAAACGCCTTGCGCCCTGGGCACAGCGGGTCATAGCCTCGGACAACCCGGCCTTGCTTTTGTCAGGCGGCGCAATTTAGTCGCTCCCCGGGCGTGGCGAACCCAGCAGCGCTGCGCCCACAATCAGTGCTGCAGCCAGCACCATCGACGGGCTGGGCGCTTCTCCCCGCATCCAGAGCAAGCCCAGGGTGGAAAGCAAAGGCGTGAGGAAAGACAAAAGGCCTATCTGGCGCACATCGCCGCGTTTGAGGGCGGCGTCCCATAAATAAAACGCACCGCCAAGCGGCCCCAGGCCCAGCCCGGCTATCAGCAGCATGGCATGCGCGTCCAGGACCATAGCGTTCTCTAACAAGCGGTGGCACAGCAGAGACAAGAGGCCCGATAACAAGCCAAAAACACCTATGGACGCGCTTGCAAACGGCGCCACTCTTTGCGTTAGCAGCGAGTAGCTGGCCCACACAAACGCCGAGGCCAGCGCCGGAATATACCCCCAGGCAAAACCACCTAAAGCGCCACCCTGCTGTGCGGCCGGGCCGTCCAGGATAGCCAAGGCCGCGCCGCCAAAGCCCATCAGCGCGGCCAACACATGCACCGCGCGCAATCGCACGCCCGGCAAAAAAACCGGTGCCAGCAAGACCATGCCCAAGGGCCACAAATAGTTGACCAGGTTGGCCTGCACCGGCGGTGCATAACGCAAAGCCAGGAAAAGCAAAAAATGAAAGCCAAACAAACCGTACACGCCCAGCGCCAGCGTTGTCAGCGGCAGGCGTACAGCGGCCAGTGCCTGCGCGCGCGCAGCGCCTCCCCGCAAGGCCTGCACCAAACACAGGCCTAAGCCCAGCACACTCCCGGCCAGCAAGCCCAGGCCGGTGAGTAAAAACGGCGGCACGCTGTGCAAGGCCACACCCAGCGGCGCCAAACTACCCCACAACGCGATCGCGCCCAGGGCCAATAGCGTGGCCTGGTGCCGGGATGGCACCGGCACAAATGGTTCGCTCATGCTGCGGCCTTACGCGGGGCGCTGGTCGGTGCTGGGACCTTGCCACAAATTGATGCCGCCTTCTATGGCATGGCGATCGATCGCGGCCAGTTCTTGCGGCGTGAAGTCCAGGTGCTTCACGGTTTCCACCAGCTCGATGATTTGCGCCGGCTTGCTCGCGCCAATCAAAGCCGAGGTGACCCGCTTATCGCGCAGCACCCAGGCCACCGCCATTTGCGCCAGGCTCTGGCCCCGGCCTTGCGCGATGCTGTTGAGCGCGCGCACATGCGCTAAGTTTTGTTCGCTCAGATGCTCAGCGCTGAACGAGCCGCCGCCGGGCCGATTGATACGAGCGTCCGCAGGCACGCCGCTAAGGTATTTGCTGGTGAGCAGACCTTGGGCCAGCGGGCTGAAGGCGATGCAGCCCATAGCGCAATCTTCCAGGGTGTCGAGTAAGTCCTCTTCTACCCAGCGGTTGAGCAGGTTGTATGCCGGTTGGTGAATCAATGCCTCCACGCCCATGGCGCTGAGCATCTTGGATGCTTCGCGGGTTTTGCGCGCCGAATAGCTGCTCACACCGACATACAAGGCTTTGCCTTGTTGCACTGCGGTTGCCAGGGCGCCGCAGGTTTCTTCCAGCGGCGTGTCGGGGTCAAAGCGGTGGCTGTAAAAAATATCCACATAGTCCAGGCCCATGCGCTTGAGGCTTTGGTCTAGGCTGGCCAGCATGTATTTGCGCGAACCGCCACCTTGGCCATAGGGGCCTGGCCACATATCCCAGCCGGCCTTGCTCGAAATCAGCAACTCGTCGCGGTAGGGCTTGAAATCGCGCCGCATGTGCTCGCCAAAATTGGTTTCAGCACTGCCGTAGGGCGGGCCGTAGTTGTTGGCCAGATCGAAGTGCGTGATGCCCAAGTCAAAGGCAGTGCGCAACATGACGCGCTGGGTCTGGAAGGGCGTGGTATCGCCAAAGTTATGCCATAAACCTAAGGAAATTGCGGGCAACTTCAGACCGCTTTGGCCGCAAGTTCGGTAAGGCATGCGGTCAACATAGCGCTGCGGATCGGCTTGGTAGGTCATGGCGGGTTCGCTGACGAACTCAGTTGGAAAAGGCCGCAATACCGGTCATGGCCCGGCCCAGGATCAGGGCGTGGATATCGTGCGTGCCTTCGTAGGTGTTGACTACTTCCAGGTTTACCAAATGGCGCGCCACGCCAAACTCGTCGCTGATGCCATTGCCACCCATCATGTCACGCGCCAGGCGGGCGATGTCCAGCGCCTTGCCACAGGAGTTGCGCTTGAGGATAGAGGTGACTTCCACGCTGGCCGTGCCCTCGTCCTTCATGCGGCCCAGGCGCAGACAGCCTTGCAGGCCCAGGGCGATTTCGGTTTGCATATCGGCCAGTTTTTTCTGTATCAGCTGGTTGGCAGCCAGTGGGCGGCCAAACTGCTGGCGGTCCAAGGTGTATTGGCGGGCGCGGTGCCAGCAGTCTTCGGCAGCGCCTAAAGCACCCCAGGCGATGCCGTAGCGCGCGCTATTGAGGCAGGTAAACGGCCCTTTGAGGCCCCGTACTTCAGGGAAGGCGTTTTCTTCCGGGCAGAACACGCCGTCCATCACGATCTCGCCGGTGATGCTGGCACGCAAGCCCACTTTGCCGTGGATCGCCGGTGCAGAAAGGCCGGCCATGCCTTTTTCCAGAATAAAGCCGCGAATCGGGCCTACAGCGCCGCTTTCGCTGACTTCTTTGGCCCAGACCACAAACACATCGGCAATCGGGCTGTTGCTGATCCACATCTTGGCGCCGCTGAGCTTATAGCCGCCGGCTACTTTTTGCGCGCGCGTCACCATGCTTTGGGGGTCCGAGCCATGGTTGGGCTCGGTCAGGCCAAAGCAGCCGATCAAAGCGCCGGTAGCCAGCTTGGGCAGGTATTTTTGGCGCTGTGCCTCGGTGCCGAATTCAAAAATCGGCAGCATCACCAGCGAGCTTTGCACGCTCATCATGGAGCGGTAGCCGCTGTCCACC
>CANNEW010000066.1 GCA_947503685.1 Comamonadaceae bacterium
CTTTGCGGGCCCACATCAGGGCTTGGCCGGGGCTGGCAGTACACCGGTAGCTGCATGGTTGCGGGCTTGTACGGCCGGCGCCAGATTGCCAGCCTGGTTTTGCACCCTAGGCCCGCCAGGCGCAAAGTCCGCTTCGGTCACCAGCGCATCCATACCGCTGTAGGCCAGGTAAAAGGTGATGAAGCTTGCTAACACCACGATCAAGGGGCCGGATACGACTAACCAGACATGGCCAAATTGCCACCAGGGCGCTGCAGAGGATGGGTTGTTAGACATCAGTACTCCTATCGGGGAACAATAAATACGGCTTTTTCTTTGAGAACGCGGGTGTCGTCCTGGCCATCAATCTCAAAATGGATGGGATGCGATCCAGGAGTCGCCTGGCCCGGCGGCAATTGCAAACGCAACACAAACCAGCGCGACTGCGCGGGCGCCACGATCAGCGCCTCCTCGCTCACCGGCCGCAGGCCGGGCAGGCCATCGACCTGCACATGCAGGCGCAGTTCGGATTCGGTGACGTTCATGATTTGCAGGCGGAACACGTTCTCGATCACGCCACCGGCAAGCTCGCGGGCCAGCGATTTGCGGTCGCGCTCCACATCGACCTTGAAGGGTGCACGCGTGACCAGGCTGATGGTCAAAATGCCGATGATGAGCCAGACCACGGCGGTATAAAGCAGCACCCTTGGACGAAACACATGCCGCCAAATTTCACCTATGCCCCAGCGCTCGCGGATGGCATGCTCGGTGGAATACTTCACCAGGCCGCGCGGGTAGTGCATCTTGTCCATGACCTGGTCACACACGTCGGCACAGGCACCACAGCCTATGCATTCGTATTGCAAACCATCGCGGATATCGATACCCGTGGGGCAGACGTGGACACACAAATTACAGTCGATGCAGGCGCCCAAAGAAAGCGCTGCCGGATCAGCCGTGCGGGCACGGCTGCCACGCGGCTCGCCACGGGCCTGGTCATAGCCCACGATCAGTGTGTCTTTGTCAAACATGGCGCTTTGAAAGCGTGCGTAGGGGCACATGTGTTTGCACACCTGCTCACGCAAATAGCCGGCGTTGCCGTAGGTGGCAAAACCATAGAAAAAGACCCAGAACATTTCCCAGGAGCCAAAAGACCATTGGGCCGCTTCGCCGGCCAGCACATGGATAGGCGTGAAGTAGCCGACAAAGGTAAAACCCGTCCACAAACCGACGGCCAACCACAGCACTTGCTTGAGGGACTTGCGCCAGAGCTTGTCCCAGTTCCAAGGCCCTTCATCGCGGCGCATGTGGGCGATGCGGTCGCCCTCGGTCTTGCGCTCTATCCACATAAAGATTTCGGTGTAGACGGTTTGCGGACAGGCGTAACCGCACCACAAGCGCCCGGCTACTGCAGTAAATAGAAACAAAGACAGTGCGCAGATGACCAACAAGCCCGTCAGGTAAATAAAGTCCTGCGGGTAGAGCACCAGCTTGAAGATGTAGAAGCGCCGTGCTGCCAAATCAAATAACACCGCCTGGCGCTCACCCCAGGGCAACCAGGGCAGGCCGTAAAACAGCAGTTGCGTCAAAAATACCGTGGCCCAGCGCAAACGCGCAAACTTGCCACTGACGCTGCGCGGATAGATTTTTTGGTGCGCTTCGTACAAGGACACCATCAGCGGGCCGGCCCCTTCTGGCGGGCTGATGGGGCTGGCGTCCTTGGACACGGCGATCGGAATGACGGTGCGCGCTGCGCTTTCGGGAGGCTTCAATTGCGGGGGCTCGGACGGGAAAAAGGCGCTACTGCAGCACGTTTACTTATTGGAAAAACCCCAGACATAAGCGGACAGCACATTAATCTGTGCCTCGGTCAGCTTGCCTGCTTGCCCTGGCATTTGGTTGATTTTTCCTTGATTGACCATGGCGAGAATCGCGTTTTCGCCATAGCCGTGCAGCCAGGTGTTATCGCTCAAATTGGGCGCGCCCAAAGCCTGGTTGCCTTTGCCATCGGCACCATGGCAGGCGGCGCAAACGGTGAATTTGGACTTACCCAAACCGGCGCGCAGCGAGTCATGCGGGCTACCCGAAAGACTTAGTACATACTGGGCCAGGTTCTTGGCATCATCAGGGGTTCCCAGCGCAGCGGCCAGAGGCGGCATTTGTCCGATACGGCCCAGCGTAATGCTTTCCTTGATTTTTTCCGGACTAGCGCCATACAACCAATCGCCATCGGTCAGGTTGGGGAACCCTTTAGAGCCGCGCGCATCAGAGCCGTGGCATTGGGCGCAGTTGTTCATGAACAGGCGCTCCCCCACGACTTTGGCCTGCGGATCACGCGACAGTGCCAGGGGCGTCATCGCGGTAAATTGAGCATACAGCGGCGCTTCGTCGGCCTCGGCTTTAGCCACTTCGGCACGGTACTCGCCATTCGACGTCCAGCCCAGTTGGCCCACATAGCTGCCCAGCCCAGGGTACAAGGCCAGATAGGCAAAACCAAAGACGACCGAGATCGCAAACATCCAGACCCACCAACGCGGCAGCGGGTTGTTCATTTCGCGCAAGTCTCCATCCCACACGTGGCCGGTACTGTCGTCCCCGGCCATTACCTGTGTCTTGCCGGTGCGCCACAAGAGAATCAGGCAGGCCACCATACCCACCAGGGTGATGACGGAGATATACACCGTCCAAAAGTTGCTTGTAAAGTCACTCATAGTAATTTCCTGTGTCTGATGCGGATGCGATCAGTCCTGCTCAAAGGGCAGGCGCTGCGCCTGCGAAAAATCCTCGCTGCGCTTAGGTGAATAGGCCCACCCAATAATGCCGATAAAGACGGCCAAGCTGGCCAGCGTGACCAGGGCGCGTAAAGTGTTGATATCCATGTTTGTGTCCCTGCATTACTTGAGCGCCAGGCCCAGCATTTGCAAATAGGCGATGGTCGCATCCATTTCGGTCTTGCCTTGCAACTCCTCGGTGGCCGCAGCAATTTGCGCATCGCTATAGGGCACGCCTACGCTGCGCAAGGCCCGCATATGCACCGGCATGCTGGGGGCGTCCACTGGCGTGGTGGCCAACCAGGGGTAGGCTGGCATATTGGACTCGGGCACCAGGTCGCGCGGGTTGCTCATGTGGATGCTGTGCCACTCGTCGCTATAGCGGCCGCCCACGCGTGCCAGGTCTGGCCCGGTGCGCTTGCTGCCCCATTGAAAGGGGTGGTCATACACCGACTCACCTGCCACCGAATAATGGCCGTAGCGCAGCGTCTCGGCACGCAGCGGCCGGATCATTTGCGAATGGCAGTTGTAGCAGCCCTCGCGGATATAGATGTCTCGGCCGGCCAATTGCAGCGCGGTATAGGGCTGGACACCGGCCAGCGGCTCGGTGGTGGACTTTTGGAAAAACAAGGGCACGATTTCGACCAAACCGCCGGCTAGCAGCACCAGCAAAATCAGCACAATCATCAAAAAATTATTGGTCTCGATCTTCTCGTGCGTGAAGCCGGTTTTTTCAGGGGTGGGGTTTGCCATATCAGTTTCCTTTGCTCATGCGTGGGCCAGCAGTGGCGGCACCTGCACCGACACCGCGTTACCGGCAAAAGCCGTCTTCAGGGTGTTCCACAGCATGATGAGCATGCCTCCCAAGTAGAGCAGGCCACCGATGAGGCGCAATACATAAAAGGGGTAAGTGGCTTTGACCGATTCCACAAAGGTGTAGGTCAAGGTGCCATCCGGGTTGACGGCGCGCCACATCAGACCTTGCATCACGCCGGCAATCCACATCGCGGCGATGTAGATCACGATACCGATAGTGGCCACCCAAAAATGCAGCTCGATGGCTTTGACGCTGTACATTTTTTTCTGGCCAAAGAGGCGCGGAATCAGGTAGTACATGCTGCCCATGGTGACCAAGCCCACCCAGCCTAAGGCGCCCGAGTGCACATGGCCTACGGTCCAGTCGGTGTAATGGCTCAGGGCATTGACCGTTTTGATGGACATCATCGGCCCTTCAAACGTGCTCATACCGTAAAAGGACAGGGACACAATGAGAAAACGCAGAATCGGGTCGTCCCGCAGCTTGTGCCAGGCGCCCGACAAAGTCATCACGCCGTTGATCATGCCGCCCCAGCTAGGCGCCAGCAAAATCAATGAGAACACCATGCCCACCGATTGCGTCCAGTCCGGCAGCGCGGTGTAGTGCAAATGGTGCGGGCCGGCCCACATATAGGTGAAGATCAGCGCCCAGAAATGGACGATGGACAGGCGGTAGCTATAGACCGGCCGCTCGGCCTGTTTGGGGATGAAGTAATACATCATGCCCAGAAAACCGGCGGTCAGGAAAAAGCCCACCGCGTTGTGGCCGTACCACCATTGAATCATCGCGTCCTGCACACCCGCATAGGCCGAATAGGACTTCATCCAATCGGCCGGAATAGCCGCGCTGTTGACCAAATGCAAGATAGCGACGGCCAAGATAAAGGCGCCGAAAAACCAGTTCGCCACATAAATATGCTTGACCTTGCGCGTGCCCAAGGTGCCAAAAAATACCACCGCGAAGCTGACCCAGACCAGGGTGATAAGGATGTCAATCGGCCACTCAAGCTCGGCATATTCCTTGCCCTGGGTGTAGCCCAGGGGCAGCGAAATCGCAGCAGCCACAATCACCGCCTGCCAACCCCAGAAAGTGAATGCGGCCAGTTTGTCCGAAAACAAGCGCACCTGGCTGGTGCGTTGCACCACGTAGTAGGACGATGCAAACAAGCCGCAGCCGCCAAAGGCAAAAATCACCGCATTGGTGTGCAGTGGACGTAAACGCCCGTAGCTGAGCCAGGAAATGCCGAAATTGAGCTCGGGCCAAGCTAACTGGGCAGCGATGATGACGCCTACCAACATGCCCACCACGCCCCAGACCACGGTCATGATCGCAAACTGGCGCACGACAGTGTCGTTGTATGTCGCCGCATGCCGGTTTGCAAATGCCATAAGAATCTCTCTCAATAGATACGTTGCGTGCAGTGTGCGCGCCAGTGTGAAAGGCGTCTTGATACAAATCAATTGCTGCCCAAACAGCCTCGTCAATAAGCCAATCTAAGCGTCTGGGTCTTGCAATATGCGCGCGCCTTCGGACTCGATGTCGTCAAACTGGCCGCGGTCTATGGCCCACCACAAACCAGCCAGAATGAAAAAAACCAGGCTGACCGACAGAGGAATAAGTAGGTAGAGAATGTCCAAAGTGGCCTCAGGGAGTCAGGCCTGCAGGGCGCGCCAAACGCGCTGCATTGGCCACCACCAGCAGGGAACTGGTGGCCATACCCAGACCCGCCAACCAAGCGGGCAGATACCCGGCCACCGCCAAGGGCACGCAGGCGGCGTTGTACAACAAGGCCCAAACCAGGTTTTGGCGCACCACACGCATGGTTTTGCGCGCGAGCACCAGCGTGTCGGTAATAGCGCCCAGCTCCGAACCCAAGACCACCAGATCGGCCTGCGATTGCGCCAGCGAGGAAGCCTGCCCAAACGCAAAAGCCACGTGCGCGCCTGCCAACACCGGCGCGTCGTTCATTCCGTCGCCGACCATGGCTACCGTAGCGCCCTGGGCTTGGAGTTGACGCAGTCGGGTCAGTTTGTCGTCTGGTGTACAACGGGCATGGGCGCGCTGCGGCGCGATGCCCAGTTGGGTAGCGGCAAGCGCCACCGGGCCGGGCGCATCGCCAGAGAGCAGATGCACGGCCAGGCCCATGGCGGCAAGGTCATGCACGCAAGTCTGGGCATCCGGGCGCAGCACTTCGCGCAGCGTGAAGGTAGCCAGCCAAGCGTGTGCGTCGGCCAAGGTCACGCTGCTAGCGTCCCCGCTAGATTGCGGCAGGCCGCAAAATTGCGCAGAACCCAAGCGCATAGCAAAGGGAGCGCCTGAGGTTCCAAGCCCGCCGACTGCCAAAGTGGTCATGGCATCGACTGCCTGCACCTTGGCTGTGATGCCCAGGCCGGCAATTTCCTGCACCTCGCTGGCAAGCCATTCTTGCGCCGCCCTTTCTTCGTTTGCTTGCGCGGCTTGGGCTTGGGCCGCGGCGTGCAAGGCCTTGGCCGCCGGATGGCGCGAATGGCCTGCCAAGGCAGCCGCCATGGCCAAGGCCGTTTGAGGACTCAGACCGGCTCGGCATTGGATGGCGGCGAGCTGCTGTGCGTCGGTGCTGAGGGTGCCGGTTTTGTCGAACACCAGGGTGTCCACCCGCGCCAGGGTTTCCAAAGCCTGCAAGCGGCGCACCAGAACGCCGCCAGTGGCCAAGCGTCCGGCGGCAGCCAACATAGCAGCCGGTGTGGCCAGCGACAAAGCGCAGGGGCAGGTCACCACGAGCACCGCCACCGCCAGCATCATGGCGTGGGCCGGATCGCGCGGCCACCACCACAGGGCGACCAGCGCAGCGGCCAGCAGCACGCCGATCAAAAAAGGTTTGGCCAGGCGATCGGCCAGGCGCGCCAACTGGGGTTGCTCGGTAGCGGCGCTTTGCATCAGCGCCACGATGCGGGCAAAACGCGTGTCACTACCGGCTTTGTCGACCCGCACGCGCAAGGTGCCGGCCAGGTTGTGGCTGCCCGCCAACACCGCATCGCCGGGGCCGCGGGCCAAAGGGCGCGACTCGCCGGTGAGCATGGCTTCATCCACCGCGCTTTGGCCCTGCAGCACCACACTGTCAGCAGGAAAGGTCTCACCGGCGTAGACACGCAGCACATCGCCCACGCGCACGCGACGTGCGGCAACCCGCTCTGCGCTGCCGTCTGCGCCCAAGCGCTCCACGCTGTCTGGCAAACGGTTGAACACCACATCCAGCGCACCGGCAGTGCGCTCGCGCAAGCGCAATTCCAGCCAACGGCCACTGAGCAGAAAAAACACAAACATGGTGAGCGAGTCGAAATACACCTCGCGCCCGAAAGGACCGGCCGGTTCAAACGTACCGGCACTGCTGACGGCAAACGTCGCAGCAATGCCTAGCGCCACCGGCAAATCCATGCCCATGCGCCGCGCCCGCAGGTCGCGCCATGCGCTGGAAAAAAACGGACCGCAAGAAAACAGCAGCACCGGCAGGCTCAGTACCCAGGAGGCCCAGCGCAGCAACTGCTCCATGTCCCGGCTGAGGTCACCCGGCGCAGCGGTGTAAGCCGGGTAGGCGTACATCATGACTTGCATCATGCACAGCCCGGCGACCAGCCAGCGCCACAGGGCGGCGCGGCGTTCTTTGCGCCGCACATCAATGGCCAATGCATCATTGGCAGGCAATAGCGCATAACCCTGGGTTTGCACCTGGCCCATCCACTGCGCCGGCAGCACCCGCGCGCTGTCCCACATCACACTGGCGCGCTGCGAGGCGGCGCTGACACGCGCGCTATGCACCCCCGGCACTTGGCGCAATAGCTGCTCCACGGTCATCGCACAGGCGGCGCAGTGCATGCCTTGCACCACCACCTGGGACTCCCAGAGGCCGCCTGAGCCCATCAACTCCTTAGAGAAGGCAGACCACTCCAAGGGGTCGTTTAAGGCCAGTAAGGCCGGGCTTGCATCCACGCGGGGCATCGGCGATTGCGCAAGGGCCGGGGCGGCGGCGGGCAAAGAGGGGGGCGCTGACAAAGAAGCGTGGCAAGCCGCATTGGACATGGGCGTCAGTGTGCAGCGATCGACTGCAAGGCCACTTGATATAGATCAAGTGGCTGGGTTTCCAGTCGGCTAGGCTTAGCGTATTACACCGATTTAAAAAGGGAAACACTATGTACAAGCGTATTTTGGTCGCCACCGATGGCTCAAAATTGTCAAAAAAAGCAGTCGCCAGCGCGATCGGCTTGGCCGCTAGCTGCAAGGCCGAGTTATGGGCCATCCAAGTAGTGCCGCCCTACCCCATCGCCTACTTTGAAGGCGGCATGGCCGTCGATTCCAGTGAGATTAAGCGGGTCGAAGCCTTGTGGGTGAAAAAAGCGCAGGCGGTGCTGGATCTGGTCACAAAAGCCGCTGCCGCCAAAGGCGTGCAAGGGCGCACCTTGGTCAGCAAGTCGGACATGGTGTCACACGCCATCATTCACGCGGCGGAAAAAAACAACTGCGACCTGATCGTCATGGCCTCGCACGGGCGGCGCGGCATCAAACGCCTCTTGCTAGGCAGCGAAACTCAGCATGTGCTGACCCACAGCAGCACGCCGGTGCTGGTGCTGCGCTAAGCCTCCTAAAGAGCAGGGCTGCGCACCATCAGGCCGCTGGGCTAACACCGGCGGGGGCCTGGGACTCGTCGGCAAAGCCTTGGCGTATGCCCAGCACTTGGGGCCAGGCGGCCAAAAATACATCAACGCACTGCGGGTCAAAATGCAAGCCGCGCTGGTCGCGTAGGTAAGTGGCCGCATCGTCTAGTGCCCAGGGTTTTTTGTAGGGTCGCTCGGAGGTCAGCGCGTCAAACACATCGGCCACCGCCACGATGCGACCAAAAAGCGGGATGTCCTGGCCACTCAGGCCTTGCGGGTAGCCACTGCCATCAAATTTTTCGTGGTGGCCTAAGGCGATGGTGGCACCGGCCTGCAACAAACGCGAGCTGCTGCCCTTGAGCAGTTCATGGCCCAGCCTGGGGTGCTGGCGCATGATGTGCATTTCTTCTTCGTCCAGCCGCCCGGGCTTGAGCAGGATGTGGTCGGGAATACCAACTTTGCCGATGTCGTGCATGGCGGCGGCGTCCAGCATCAAGGCCTGGTCTTGAACCGACAGATGCAGGCCCTGGGCAATCAGGTAGGCGTAATGCCCGACGCGGGAAATATGGGCACCGGTTTCATAGTCGCGGTACCCGGCCGCTTTGACCAGCGCCATCACGGTTTCACGCTCGCGCTCGCGTATTTCGCGCGTGGCTAGCTCCACTTCCCCCGTCAACCAGGCGGCATGGTCAGCCAGATGCAAACTGGCTTGGTGCAGCCTGAGCATATTGCGCGCCCGCGCCAAAAACTCGGCCGCGTCCACCGGCTTGGGCAGAAAGTCATACGCACCGGCCTCCAAGGCACGATAACGCACGCCTTTTTCTTCGTTCGCGGTGGTCATCAGCAAGGGAATGGACGCCGCCCCTTCCAAGGCACGGAAGGCGGCGATGAACTCCAAGCCGTTCATATGCGGCATCTGGTAGCTGAGCACGACCAGATCCACCCGCTGCGCACGCGCATAGTCCAGTGCCGCAAGCGGGTCGGTAAAGCTGATGCATTGCACTTGCTCCAGGCGCTGTCCCAGCATCTGCAGCCACTTCAGATTGACCGGGTTGTCGTCAAGCAGGATAAGGCTTTGCATCTATGGGCTTTCAGGTTCCAGCGATTGTTATAGCGATACAGGGTGCCAGCATACAAGCTGGCGCGGCCCTTGCAACGGCGCATGGCAGGCATTTTTCAAAAATCCGGGCGGCGCTTTTCTAAAAACGCCTGCACGCCCTCGCGGTGCTCGGGGCTGGCGGCATAGGCATAGGCCGAATCGGGCGTGGGCTCCTGCGCTGCGCGGCCCTGACGCAGCACTTGTTTATTCAAGCGGGCCGCTTGGGGCGCCAGCCCCAGCATGCGCGCCAGCAGTGCATCGGCCTGGGCTTGCAAGGCTTCATCGGGCGCGTTCCAGGCGAGAAAGCCGCATTGCAACATGTGCGCCGCGTCAAAAGTTTGCGCGGCCAGCAGCATGGCGCTGGCGGTGGCCGCGCCCACGGCCTGTTGCACCAGCGCCGCCTCGCGAGGCGCCATCGGAAAGCCTAAGCGGGCAATCGGCGCGCCATACACGCTGCTGCCAGCGCCCAAACGCAGGTCGCAGCAACTGGCAATTTCCAATCCCGCACCCATGCAATTGCCCCTTACCAAGGCCAACAAAGGCAGCGGGCAATCGAGCATGGCCTGCAAACCGCCCCATACCTCCACTTCGTGGAAATGCATCAGGCTGCTGGACTCAAAGCGAAAGTCCGGGTATTGGGAAATATCGCCGCCCGCGCAAAAATGCGCGCCCGCGCCCTGCACCAGCACGCACCGCACATCGGGGCGCGCCGATACCTCCAGAAAAACTTCGCGCAGTTGTAACCACATGGCGCGCGTCATGGCGTTCATGCGGGCCGGGTTGGACAAAGTCACCGTGGCCAGCGGGCCGTTTTGCTGCCATTGAATACTGCCCAGCACCGGCTACCTCATCTATTGCGCCACTGGCGCAGGCCGCGTGCCAAACCACCACCACAAAGCAGCTCCGCCCAGTACCATGGGAATGCACAGCCACTGGCCCATGCTCAAGCCCATCTGCAAGAGGCCGATGTGGGCATCGGGCTCGCGGAAAAACTCCACCACAAAGCGCAGTAGGCCATAGCCCATCAGAAAAGCCGCCGACACCCGCCCCTGGCGTGGACCGCTGCGCGCGTACACCCACAAAAGCACAAACAAGAGCAAGCCTTCGAGCAGGAATTGGTACACCTGCGAAGGGTGGCGCGGCAGCTCGCCCGCACCGCGAAATACCATGCCCCAGGGGAGCGTCGGGTCCGCAACCCGGCCCCACAATTCGCCGTTGATGAAGTTGCCCAAGCGCCCGCAGGCCAGGCCGGTCGGTACGCAAGGCGCC